>NZ_JBHTJR010000018.1:0-4934 GCF_042676005.1 Tenacibaculum geojense
ACTTTTTTGTATATTACAGCACACAACAAAACCTAAGCACCATTAAAACGGATGCTTAGCAAAATCGTTAACTAACATTGTCGAAAATGATGTGAAACTTTCTTTTTGATTAATAAAAGTCAGTTTCTAAATTTTGGTTTTTAATAGTAATTCCAGTTCTATCCTTTTTTTAGAGAACTAAACGTTTTATGTGTTGGCTTTTTTGCCAACTTCTCTCCTATTTGATTGTCGGTTCTTAGTTTCTGTTTGAAACGGTTTTGTTTGATTCCGATAACTCCGCTTATTTTTAACTTTATGAAAGAACCTCTTTGAGTTTTAGCCAATTCTCGCTTAACGTTCTGTCCCGTTCTTTTTCTAAAAAAAGGCTTTACACAAAACTTAAATCACGCAAACTAAATGCAATTAAGGCTTGTGGTTACTTATTCACTTTTGGCTGAAAATTGTTCCTTTTTGTAAACGCAAGTATTTGCATTCTGTCTCGTTTGCTTTCTGTATAAAATTTTCTAATCGCTTTAAACTTTGGCTAGTGTTCTCCAACATTAGCTAACATGGTGTATAAAAAATAGCTCCATTGTCTATAAATCAAAAATTATAACTAATTTTAAATCATGAAAAACCAATGAAAAATTGCTGCTAAAATTATCGCAACTTTTCATACACAAATACGTTAGCCACAATTAAAGAAATGGAAAGATTAATAAAACTTGGAAATGAAAAATCGTTTAATGATTTCAAAAGTCAATATGGAACAAGTAATTTTGAATTATTGAAAGAAAAATTATTAAACAATCAAAACACTTTAAACCTTTTTAGAGAAAGTAACTTACATAATGTTCCGACAGCAGAAAACCTATTTGGAGTAGTTATGCAAAACGACTATGTAAATATTGTAACTTATTGTCACGATTTTAGTCCAGCTGAATTAGAAAAGAAAAATGATTATTTATTCTATTCAGCTTTGATTATACTTGATGAATGGGTTGGAAAATATTTACCACATTATTTGAATAACCAAGAAGACTAATTTTCAGAGATTTTAAAAGACGCTGTTTGGTTTAAAATACAAGACTCTATTACTCGTCTTGGAGAAATATATGATGAACTTGAAAAAAAATATAAAAAATGATTTGGATAATTATTATTTTAGCTTTGATTTACTTTTTTATAATCAAACCTTTTTTACGATACAGAGATGCTGAAAATTTCGGGAGTTATTTAGCGGTGCCTGATGAGATTAGAAATATGATTGAAAATGAAAAAGTTTTTGAACTTTCTGAATTATTAGTTGAGCTTGAAATAAATAAAAATTACGAACTATGTAAAGTAATTCTTCAAGCAATTGACTCGAAAGGATTTTCGTTTTCACGAAGAGTTGATAAGGTTAGAAATGAAATGAGGATTCAAGCAGGTCTTGGTTCTTTGAAGAATTTTTAAAAAATAACAGTGGCTAACAACGTGTATAATTAATTGCGGCTGAATTTCCACTACGGAAATTCAATCTTAATTAATTATCTTTCCCAAAAATCGGAAAATGACTCGCGTCCTTTTCCCGCAAAAAATCATACACAAAACCGTTGCCATTAATTTGAATGAACAAGAAAACTAAAAAAATAATCGCAAAAGAATTTTTATTCTTACTTGGAACAACAATTTTATTCTTTGTTGTTCTTTTTATTTGGATAATGCTTCACGAATCCAATTATAACAAAAAACACGAACTAAAAGATAAAATTAGTGAGTTGACTATTTATGAAAAATTACCTTATAGATTAAGAGTATTCTATTACATAAATAATGACATCATTAAAAACTCTTGGGATAAAATGTCCGATAGTGAAAAGTTCATTTCTGATTTAAAAGACAAGGAGCAAGCATCAGAAACATATGATTATATAAAAGAGGAAGGAAATATCAGCATTACTAAAGATGAATTTTTAGAAAAAATTTCAAAAGACAATAAATCTGAAAACTATCTGACCAAAATACTACCATTAGAAAGGAAACTAGAAGAAACTAAAGACTCTTTTTTTAACAGTAGTATTAGAGATGACGAAATTCTTGGACTTGGGATTTTTCTTTTTTCTATATTCTTTCTTTTACGCTATCTGATTTATGGAACAAAGTGGAGTATAAAACAACTGAAAGAATAAAAACTAATGGCAACAATGTATAACCGCAATTACGGCGGATTCGACTACGTCCGAATCCACTCAGAATTTCTTAAACTAGTTTATAACTAAAAACTTTTGGCTAAATTAGTCCGATAACTGACGGGTTATACGAAGCCGTTGTGCAACATTACCAAAAAAACCGAAAGCTGAATGAAAATATTTCCTGAAATCGACTATTTTATTGAATTAAATGATGATAGTTCATTAGCAATTTCGGAATTAGAAAATCAAACATTATCGAAAGAACAGTTCGTTGCGAATTGGAATAATCAGACTTTCATCGGAAAAATTGAAAAGAATGAATTTGAAGTTAAACTTTCAAAAAAAATAATTGGTGAGTTTTGTGTTCTGAAAGGGAAATTGAAAAATGAAAAGGGGACGTTGAAAATACGAACTGGTAGAATTTTTAAAATCATATTTGTTGCGATAGTTCTATTTGCTCTTTCTGGAATAGTTACAGCAATAGTACAAAACAAACTAGAGCTGATATTTCATCTTGTTATGACTATTTTAGTAATGAGATTTATTTTTTTAGAACTAGGATTTAGAATTATTTCAAACAGCGGAATAAATAAATTGACTGAAATAATCGGAATAAAAGAATTAAAAAAAACGTTGCACAACAATGTATAACCGCAATTACGGCGGATTCGACTACGTCCGAATCCACTCGGAATTGCTAACACTAGTGAACAAAAGAAAATAATAACTAATTTAACCCGCAACTGACGGTTATACGAGACCGTTGGCAATAATAAAGAATAACCATATGAATATAAAAGAATTTAAAGAAAGATTTGAAAAAATCGAAGAAGAAGTTGATATTACAGAAGCAAATGAACTTGAAGAAAAAGTTTATAAACTTGAAGAAGATATTAGTGAAGTTATTGGTTTTGGAATGCCAAATGAAGAAAAAGCATTACAGAGTTTAATAAATAAAATTACTCGTTTTAAAAAAGAAAATGATTTTTATGACCCAGATGCAGAGTTAGATAGAATGTTCCCAAATAGAAATGATGATGATTTTGATGAAGATTCAATGTCTTACGATAGTGTTTTTGGAAAGGATTAAATTAATAAAATATGACAAGAAGATTTAAAAAGACCGTTAGAAGTGCTGTGTTAGACGGAGTGATTACTCCTGAAGAAAAAGCTATTTTAAAGAAAGTAGCTAAAGAAGAAAATGTTTCGGATATTGACGCTGAAGTTTATATTATGCAAGAATTAAAAAAACAAAAAGCCAAAAACAATAAAAGAGATAGTTGGTTTTCTCGAAATTCTTCTGCTATTATCAATACATTAGGAACTTTAGGCGGAATTGTTTTAACAGCATTTATAAAAGGAAAAAAGTAAGCTGAATGATTACTATTGCCAACAACGTGTATAGCTCATTGCTACTTACTGTTACTTTGGAAAATCCTTCGGATTTTCCGCCGCGTAAGTGCAATTTTTAGTAAGTTTATTGCGTAAAACACGCAACAAACCATACACAAAACCGTTGGCATTCATTGAGCAACCAACTCAAAAAATTGAAAATATGATTATGAAAATAATAAATGGAATTGTTTCTTTTTTTATTGGTGGTTTTTTAACCGTTTTAATATTTAGACCAATTTTGGCTTCTTTCATACCAAACGAAACAATACTTGATGTCTTGCATATTGCAATAAATATAATTATTGCAGTTCAGATTTATAAACTTGGAAAAAAGCTTTTTAACAATGACTTAAAAACTAAAAGACAACCTTGATAGAAAATAGAACAGAATCTGAATTGATTAACTGGAATTAATTTTAAACTGAATGAATCCGAAATTACTTACTCAATCGGAATTGAAAAAAGTTTGTGAAATAAATTGCTGACCAGATTCACTCGAACACAGGAAAAACAAAAACCAGAAACAAATCGAAATAAAAACAACGAAATGCCAACACGGGCTATAATTAATACGGGTTTTGGTGTTTAATCCAAAAGTTAGTGTATTTTTATAATGTCGTCAAATCATTTTGATTTGACTTTTGAACAGAAAAAGATAAAAGCAAACAAAATGCTTCGTCTTAGTGCTTAATCGTGAAGCTACCGCTTCCCTATTCCCGCACTAATCATAGCCGAAGCCGTTGTAGCTAATATTAGAGCAATAATATGAAAATAAAAGAAACGTTAGATTTCTTCTTGAATTTGAAAAATAATTCTGTTGAAAAATCTGAAATAAAAGTATTTGATAAATACATTGGAATTTTATCAGATTTAAAAAACAGGGATTTAACACAAAAACAAATTGAATCAATTGAATTGAAATTAGAAATCTTGAATTTAAAAACAGAATCTGAAGATAGAAAGAAGTATCTGACTAAAAAACTATCAGAATTTGAGAAATTTTTAAAAGATAATTTAGCTTTGATTTCAGACGGACATTATACAGGTTACGGAATGGTATTTGGAATGTTGATTGGAGTTTTAACACAGCTTTATTTTGGAATATATTCAATGTTAGGAGGGATGGTAATTGGAATGATTATAGGAGCAATTATGGATTCAGAAGCGAAAAAACAAGGAAGAGTATTGAAAACTAAAATCGATAAAAATACTAGCTACAACAATGTATAACCGCAATTACGGCGGATTCGACTACGTCCGAATCCACTCGGAATTGCTAATGCTAGTGAACAAAAGAAAATAATAACTAATTTAATCCGCAACTGACGGTTATACGAAACCGTTGTGAGCAATAGTTTCAGTCTTTTGGTTTTCTGAGTATTTATA
>NZ_JBHTJR010000019.1:0-46535 GCF_042676005.1 Tenacibaculum geojense
ACCAGAGAAGCTAGCTTCTCTGGTTTAAATATATTTTTTAAAACTGTCAACCTATTTTAGGACGACTCACATGTAAAAAAAACCTAATAACATACTGGACTAGCTCCGGGGCCAGGTGTATAACAAGATCCGGATGCACAATCGCTACCTTCTGAACATGGACATCCACCAGGTGTACGTCTTCCATTTACTCTATCATAACAAGGGTCATCAGCATGCGTAAAAGGAATCCCTCCACCATAAACTGTTTTTTGATGTGATTTTTTAAGAGCTTTTCCTAAATTTAAAATTGATTTTTTCATAATAATTAAAATAATTTAAATGATCAAATCCTTGAACATTTTAAAGACACTCAAGGCTTATGTGTATTCTTCGCGATGAATATTGTTAATTTATTAAGCTTGTAAACTGATTAAAAAAACGCTGTATAAGACGTAAGTCTTTAGTAATTATATTAGCTGTTCCAATCATTTCTTGCTTAAAAATGATTTCTTTATTGTAAGTAGTAATGAGTTTATTAGGCAACAAAACATCTATTAGATAATTATTATCATCATCTGGCAATAATGATATTTCATTAACTTTACCTATTAATTCTCCATATTCATTAGACGGATAATTAGCAATACTAATTTGTACACTTTGACCTAACTTAATTTTACCAGAATTTAAAACTGGAGCTTTAATTTTTGCAATAAAACGATTATCATCAACAGACGGTATAACTGTAAAAATTAAATCATTTGAATTTACTTTTTGATTTTTATTCCATACTGAAAAAAAAGATACACGACCTTTTTCTGAGGAAACAAATGCATATTTTAATAACCAATCATTAACAGCATTCTTTAAATACAAAAATGATTGCAATGCTCTATTTTTTAAATTAAGGCTTTCTTGTTTTTCTTTTATAATTGTAGAAACTTTATTATTATTTGAACTGTTGATTAGATCACGAGTTTGTGAAATATGATTTAATAATGATTTATAAGATTTTGTTGCTTGCAAGAAATCTAATTCTGCTGTTTCTAAAGATTGTTGAGAAATTACACCTTGTTTGAATAAATACCTATTTCTTTCTAAATCTTTTTCTTTAAATGCTAATTCTTTTTTACTTAAATCTTGTTGATTAATTAATGTTTTTAGTCTGTATTGAGCTTCTATAACGGATAATTTATCAACTGTTTTTTGTGATTCAAAAGGGGCTAAACTTGCGTTTAACAAATAATTATTATAATCATTCTCAAATTGTGAAAATACTGGCGTTATATCTCCTAAAATAAGTGGAGGTAGGTTTTGAATTGGAAATTGAAACTCATTATTGTAAATATCAATTGAATCAATAATACTTTGTAAAAATAATACGTCTTTATAAGAAGCACTATTTTGAATAATTGCTAACACTTGGTTTGAAGCAACTCTAGAATTATTTTCTACTAAAATAGCATCTAACTTTCCTGATGATTTAGCATATAATTTTTCTGGGGGTAATTGCGTAGTAATTACAGCATCTGCTGTAATAATATCGGGGTACTTTATAAACCAAGAAAGGCATAATAAAAAAAAGATTATAACTAAAACCAAAGTGTTACCCCATCTAATCATCCAATTAGGAACCTTAGTCAATATCTCTTGAACTTCTTGACTTCTTATATTATCTATAGAAATGTTGTTAGGCATATTTAACAATTTGATTAAAGAAGGGGCATAGCCCCCTCTTATTAATTAACGCAACATCTTCCGTCACTCTTAATTTCTCCATAACATCTTGATCCTGGAAATGGATCTCCCCAAGGCGTAGAACCTGTAGATGGATAAGAACACTCTCCACCTCCATGTGTTTCAAATGATGATGTACATGGACATGGGTTTTTAAACTTATCACGTCCGCCTAATAATTGTTGTTGTTCAGACTTACTTAAAGCCTTTCCTAAATTTAAAATTGATTTTTTCATTATAATAAATTTTAGGCGCAACAAACTCTATTTTTAACTGTACCTCTTACAATTTCACCCGATGGTGATCTGAAAGCACATCTTGCACCATCTTCATAGCAATCATTAACACCACAAAAATAAAAAGGACCAGAACATAACTGTAAAGACATTCTTCCTCCTGTTAATTGTTGTTGTTCAGACTTACTTAAAGCTTTTCCTAAATTTAAAATTGATTTTTTCATTATAATATGATTTAAATAATTAAATCCTTGAACATTTAAAGACACTCAAGGTTTGTGTCTATTCTTCGCGATGAATATTTTTATTTTCCTAACTCTAGTTGATTTTTAACTAAGTGATAATAACTACCTTTTTTATTAATTAATTCGGTATGATTTCCTACTTCAACTATTCTGCCCTTATCTAAAACTACTATTTGATGCGCATTTTTAACTGTACTTAATCTATGAGCGATAACAACAGCCGTTTTATTATTGAAAAAATCTTGTAATTTCCCCATAATTACTTTTTCATTATTAGCATCTAATGCTGAAGTTGCCTCATCAAAAAATAAATATCTAGGGTTTTTATAAACAGATCTAGCTATTAATAAACGTTGTTTTTGCCCTGTGCTTAAACCGACTCCTTCACTACCTATTTTGGTATTTATACCTAAAGGCAACCCTTCAATATAATCTTGAATATTTGCTACCTCAATTGCATGTAGTAATTTATTTCTATCAATAAAATCTTCACCTATAGCAATGTTTTTGGCAATAGTATCATTAAATATAAAACCCTCTTGCATAACAACACCACAAGTAGCTCTCCAAGATTTCTGAGATATGTTATTAAAATTAAAACTACCTATATTATAATCACCCTTATCTGGTTTGTAAAAACCTAACAATAACTTCATTAAAGTTGTTTTTCCACTTCCACTAACTCCAACTATTGCAGTAGTTTTGTTAGCAGGAATAACAAGTGACAACTCTTTAATTACAGGGCTTAGAGCTCCTGTATAACGAAAAGATATATTATTAAGAACCAAGGGAGCATTTTTAGGGATTTCTTTTAATTTTTCTTCGGTATACGGTTCTTCGTCCTCCATATTATGAATTTCCCCTAATCTATCTAAAGAAATTTTAGCGTCTTGTAAGTCTCTTAAAAAATTAATTAATTGAGTTATTGGTCCATTTAACTGACCTACTATATAACTTATAGCCATCATCATACCTAAAGTTATTTCTCCATCAATAACAAGTTTAGCTGATAATATAGTAATGAACATATTTTTAAGTTCATTAATCAAACTAGACCCAACACTTTGAGTCTGCTCTAATGATAAACTTTTAGTAGCAACCTTAAACAACCTAGCCTGTAAATACTCCCAATTCCAACGCATTTTACGTTCAGCATTATGGAGCTTTATTTCTTGCATACCATTAATGAGCTCTATAACTTTACTTTGCTCTTGACTAACTTCTGAAAACTTTTTATAATCGAGTTCTTTTCTTTTTTTAAAAAAGAATAAAACCCAGCCAAAATACACAACACTACCTATTACAAATACACCAAAGATTGATATATTATAATATATTAAGACAACACTAAATATTAACAAGTTAAAAAATGAGAATAGAACTGTTAAAGATGATGTAGTGAGAATCCTTTCAATACGTTTATGATCATTAATTCTTTGAAGTAAATCACCTGTCATTCTCACATCAAAATATGATATTGGCAACTTCATTAATTTGATAAAAAAATCAGAAATTAGAGAAATATTAATACGCGTACTAAGGTGAAGTAATATCCAACTTCTTATAATCTCTAAAGATGCTTTACCTAAAAAAAGAAATAATTGAGCAATTAATACAACATATATAAAATTGAGATCTTTATTTTTTATTCCAACATCTACAATACTTTGAGTTAAAAATGGCAATATTAACTGTAATAAACTTCCCGCTAATAAGCCTATAATAAGCTGTAATACAAAACGTTTATATTTAATTAGATATTTAAATACAAAAGAAAATCCAAAACTATTATCCTCTTCAAATTCTTCATCATAAAATTTAGCGGTTGGCTCAATAAATAAAGCGATACCCTCTTCAGTATTTTCATCTGCATTATTATCTATCCAATGATTAATAAATTCTTCTTTTGATAAAACGATTCTTCCATGAGCTGGATCTGAAATATACACTTTATCTTTTCTTATTTCATATACAACAACATAGTGATTTTTATTCCAATGAATAATACATGGTAAAGGAGCTTCTTTTAGTTTATTAAAACATAACTGCATTCCCAAACTTTTTAAACCAATACTCTCTACAGCCTCGCTTAAACCAAGTAAACTACTCCCTTCTCTTGTAGTTTCACTTAACCGCCTAAGCTGTTGTGTATTGATCATCTTACCATAATACTTAGCGATAATCTTAATACAAGTAGGACCGCAATCTTTCGATTCGGTTTGTTTATAATGTGGAAACTTTTTCAATGTTTAAATATGAATAACAGGTTAATATGAGGGGCTAAGCCCCTCATCATAGAATTAATAGGTACAAAGTCTTCTATAGTCTTCGCCTTCAAAACAAGTTCCATAATATGGCCCATTTTTACAACACCCCATATTACCAGGACAATCTGAATTTGTATAACATAATTCAGACTTACCTCCATTTATCTGAAGTTGGTTAGCTTTTGTTAATTCAACACCTAGTTTTTTAATTGATTTTTTCATATTCAAAAAAATAAAAAGTTAATTTTGTAGTGAACATTTTGAGACACTCACTTTTTGTGTCTATTCTTCGCGAGAGAATATGTTTATACAGGTAATGCCCCTTTGGGGCATTACTCACGTTATATTTTGTTGAATGCCATATTTTTTTGAACAACTCTCATGTAAATCCTCTATAAAAAATAATAAATCATTTCTTTTATATTCCTTTGGATAGGATTTACCATTCACTAATAATTCTGGTGTAAAATTTATAGCATTCCTCACACACCATTCTTTTTGTGATTTTACTGTATTAGGATTTAAGCTATCATCAGATTCCCATTTAATTAACCAATCTTCATAATTAGCCCCTTCGTAAATTTCACTCATTGCTTCTAAACATATTACTTCATTTCTATTAAAGTAAATATCGTTTAGTACAGAGGCAACCTTTAATCCTTTAGAGTTATCTTTTGAAGTGTCTACATTAAATCGAATAATAACTTTAACTATATCAGAATATACTTCTAATATTTTTTCAACAGTTTTATGAACCGGCTTACAATGACCACAAAAAGGATTTGTGACCACAACAATTTCTAACAACGCATTCTTATTTCCTAAAACTATTTCATTACTATTTGTTATAACGGTATCGT
Source organism: Tenacibaculum geojense (assembly GCF_042676005.1). NCBI lineage: Bacteria > Pseudomonadati > Bacteroidota > Flavobacteriia > Flavobacteriales > Flavobacteriaceae > Tenacibaculum > Tenacibaculum geojense. The sequence goes on from NZ_JBHTJR010000019.1 coordinate 5,328, forward strand.
ATGTTTGTGATTTTTGAAGCATTGTTTCAAACAAGTCAAAATTTCGTTTGAATTTCTGAGATTCTAACTTATCTGATTGTAAACTGACGTACTCATCAATTAAAGGTCTTGCATTATACCAAATAATGAAATTAAGAACAAAAACTAAAGATGAAGCTATAAATGACTGTAAAGTATAATCTGCTGATGTAAGCGACAAATAAGAGACTAATGTTTGTAATACTAAAACACCCGCTATACTTAAACATAATAAGCACCACGATTTAATTACCTTATACTGATAAATTAAAGAATAAAATATAACTGGAATTGAAAGAAAGCTGATTAACATAGCATTGTTATAGTTGAAAACTGATAACAATAGGTTACTTAAGAAATAAACAATACTTAAATCACTCAACTTAAGTCCGAAAAATAAATTTGCTCCCTTAGAGCTTAAAACAGCATCACAATCTTTCTTTTCTGAATTACCCGAACAAAAAGCGTCACCAATTATTGTAGAGTCTCCAAGCTCTTGCCTTATTATACTATAACTTATTAAAGAACCTAAAGCTGATAATAAAAAATAAATTAATTGCGAGTAACTAATTAAAGAATTATAGAGGTAGGCAGAAGTTAATATTAACCCTAGTCCTAAAAATAAAAAGTTTAAGCCATTATTTTTTCTTTTAATATCTTTATTAAGTTCTGTCTTTTCAACAGCTAAAATAACACCTGTGAAATCTAATAAAAAATCTTTTTTACTAATGTATGATAATTCATCACTAAATATCGAATAGTTATCAGACCTCTTATTAACATAATATAAATCATCTCCTTTATCTGTTGATAATTGAGCTATAAAACTGCTTGGTAGTTGATTTAATACATCTAATGTGGTTGGTACTTCTGCTGCAATATTCTCTATACCAAAATGATCTAACACACCCGTTATTGAGTGTAAACTCGGGTACGAAGGATGAGATTTAATTTGAAAAGCTAGTTCTTTAGCATCAAAGCTAATCTTATTACTTTTCAATAATTTCTTTGTAATAGTAATTAATTGATCTTTCAAACCTAAAGTATTTATCCTTAGGTTCAATAAAAACTCAAATGTTACCCTCTTTTTTTATAAAAAATAAACAATAGGGTTAAAAATGTTATCAACACTACAACAATAATATTTTTATAACTATAATTATTAATTGCACTTACATCTCCAGTTATTACAAAAGAAGCCCAATAATACGGTGACTGATCTGAAAGTGTGTGGTTTAACAAATACGTCCTTTTAGCATCATTTAACGCTTGAGATTTGGTTTTATTCTTATTAAGTCCATCATAAAAATGATTCATTATATAAGTTGTTGACTTATCATTTACATTCCAGAGCGATGAGACTACCGCTTTAACACCAGAGGTAAAAAATCCTCTAGATAAACTAAAAACCCCTTCACCTTTCTTTAACTCACCTAAATTGGTTTTACATGCGCTTAGTGTCACTAAATCAGCTTGAATATTTAAACCATATAGCTCATTTACTTTCAATGTATCTTTATAAAAATAAATTTCAGGACTTTTCCCTGGCTTTGAATGAGTCGCCAAATGAATTAAGTTAAACTCATTAACTTTTGCTAAAAAGTTCTCTTTTGTAGCTTCTTTATTTAAAAAAACTTCGGAATTGAATTTCTTAGATAACTTTTCCACTTCTTTTTGAGTTGATAATAACTCATCATGAGAACTATCAAAAAAGCTTACGGGTGCAATACCTAATAGCTTATTTGAATTGTTATTTTTTAAATTATTATTTTCTTTAGTGAAAAAGGACCATGAATATGTATATTCTAGATCATGATTTAATAGTAAATAAGCTAAATCTTTATTATTTTCACACAATGTTTCAAATGGGAGGTTTTCAAATGATATATCTGGAGAAATAATAAGTCGTCTCTTTTCACGTAATACATTTCTAATTTCTTCAGTAGGAAAAAAACTATTGAAAAGAATATTAGATAAAATATTAAAATCTTTAAACTCACTTTTTGTTTGTAAAGGTTTAGATAGGTACTTTTGGTAATCTTCTATATTATTTTTTAACCCACTATAATCTGTAGTCTTGTAACAGTAAACGTTTTGTTTGGTTACTACAAGAATAAATAGTTTTTCTTTATCTAAATCGATTCTATTAGTTATAAATGAAATAAAAACACTATCATCATCAATTGAACTCTGAATATGATTAATTTCAGATTGTTTAAATTCAAATTTCTTATTGAAAGTAGAAGGATAAAACTGGCTAACAGAGTCTTTAAAACGATTGAAATTAAGTTTAATATCTAATAAAGAATCTCGTAAAATTATATTTTGTTTACTATCAAAACTTATGGCTTCTTCGATTTTAAAAATTTTATTTTTAAAATTTCTAATGCTATTTGTAATTTTAACAGGTAACATTGTAAGACCTGATTGACTTTTAATTTCAGACAATAATAATTCAGCTTTATTTTTTTCTATAAAATAAAGCATACTATTATAATCTTTTAAATATTCTGATGCTTCTACACCTAGAAAGTATACATCAGACATTGTTTCTCTCCAGTTTAATTTACTGTCTATATTGGTACTTTCACCAATGATGTAATTTGATACAATATCACAGGTTTTAAGTAAACTAATGGCACTAAATAAATCTTCTTTATTTTTTTTATCCTCATAACGTTTAATTAAAACCTGTGCTTTTCTTTTTAAAAAACCAATTAGGTAAATTTTATTTTTAACATTAATCAACTTAGAATGATCTATTAAGTCTTTTCCTTTTGAGTATTCAAAACCTAAGGTTAGATCGATTGACTTATTAATGTATTCTAGAGCACTATCATAGTCTTTATGCTTTAAATAATATTCACTTAAGTTTTGTGTACTTAATGCTTTTGTATGGCTACTATTAATTGAAAACTTTAAACTATTATTTAAATATAACCTTGCACTATCATTATTTTTTAAGAGATTTAATCTACCTAAGTTATTATAAGCAAGCGAAATTCTTGTAGAATCAACAATTTTATTAGCGAAATACAAGCTTTTCTTAAAAAAAACAGAGCTTTTGGAAAAATTATTAATCGGAGATTCATTTTCTTTTAACTCTAAATCTGATAGAATTAAATGGGCATTTCCTAAAGCATTATTTACGATATAATTATTTTTATCTGATTTTAAATCATCGATATCATTTATAATTTCATCTAAATTGCTTAATAAATTTAATGCTTTATTTATTGACTCTTTATCTCTTATTAATATAAAAGTGTTTACATTGTATATATAAGTATTAAATAAAGATCTGAATGCTTCTTCTTTTTTTAAAATAGGTATTGCTTTAGAGTAATAATCTAAAGCTCTATAAAAATCTCCATTATCTCTATAGCATCTTCCTAATTCAGCAAAAGCAAGCCCTTTATAAACTGGATAATTATTCTGGTTTATTAATTCAAGATAATGTTTAATTGCATTTTTACAATAACCTAATTTATGATTAAAGAGTCCATTGTAATATAAAATATGAATATAATGTTGATCTTTTTTGTTTATACTTTTGCACAGTGATATACCTAGGTCCGCATATTTGATAGCTAAATCTACTCTACCTTTTCTATAGAAATAAACTGAGTAATAATCTGCTTCTAATATTTTAACTTCAATTGCGTCTTTACTATAAGCAAATAAAGAGTCTATTTCAGACTCTTTATAATTTTTATTATTCTTGTTATAGTTTTCAAAATAATTTTGACTAAAACTATTAGTAGTAAATAATAAGATTAGTAATAATAAATTATTTTTTGCATTTTTCATCTCCTAATCTTACTTCTTTGGCAGTACATACAATTGGTTCACTATCATTAATTCCATCTGAGGGATTCTTGTATTGAAGTGGCAACTCATCATAAATTTCTTTTATAATTATTAAAGTCCAGAACTCCACATTAATATCTACGTCACATTCTTCAACATAAAACAGTTTAAATCCATTTATTCCTTCTGAGTAATATCTACTTCGTATCTCGCTTTTTTCTTCATCAGATGTGCCATCAGCATATTGAACCTTCACAGCAAAATATTCATATTGTACCGTCGCGTTTTCGCTAGAATATCCTTCTTCGTATTCAAAGCCTGGTAATTCATCATGAGTTGTTGGCTTTACTCCATCTTCAATATTAATATCTCTAGAAAATAAATCATTTTTTAAATCTTTTTCAATTGACTCAATCTCTACTAAATTTTCTTCATTCTGATTACACCCGTAATTTAATATTAGTAAACTAACTATTAAATAATATTTTATCCTGTTCATACTTTTTTGAAATTAGTTTATATTCAAAATTTAGTTCCAAGTAATAAATTTTGTTACCCAACAAATGTATAAAATTATATTTTTAATAAAAATTGAAACCATTTATAAACAAAAAAAGCAACAAACTCTAGATTGTTGCTTTTTATTATAAATTCTAACTAAAAACTTTTAATAAAATTTAGTCAAAGTGATTATTAAGATGAAAGATATTATGTAATTATTGTGAATATTTATACTTCTTCATAGCATTTTTGATCTCATAACTATTCTCCCCCGAAATATCTTAATAGTCTAAACTATATCTTATAATCAACTAATAGTTATGTAAAAACAAAAACGTTACCCTCTTTTTTTTAAAAAAATAATTATTAACATAAACAATAAAATTAAAACACTAATTAACAAATAATTAAAACTATTCAAATTAATAGTATTTGTATCTCCTATTAGTATAAAAGATGACCAATAATAAGGTGATAATTCAGAGAGTGAATGTTTAGATAAATAATCTCTTTTAGCATTATTTAAAGCCTTAGATTTGGTTTTCCCTGCTTTTAATTCTTTATAAAATGACTCCATTATAAATGAACTAGATTTATCATTTACGTTCCACAAAGAAGAAACAACACTTTTGGTTCCAGAAGTAAAAAAACCTCTTGATAAATTTAAAGTTCCTTCTCCAACTTTAGTTTCTCCTATATTTGTTTCACAGGCGCTTAAAACCACTAAATCTAAATTAGATTTGTATACATATAAATCTGACAAGTCTATACTTGTATCTGAAAAATAAATTTTTGGTGTTGAATTTGAAGTTGCATGTGTTGATAAATGAATAACATTACTTGTTGCTAATTCTTTGATAAAATTAGCCTTAGTAGCTTTATTTTTTAAATATAGTTTTGCATTCAGAATGGAAGAAACACCCACTGCTTCATCATAAGAACTTGATAAATTGTTAAGGTTTAACAAACTAAAATCAACAGGAGCAAAAACACTTACTGAAGAATCAGTAACTTTTCTATAATTATTATTATTCGTTAAAAAAGTAAAGGAATATGCATAAGAAACATCTAAATAATGTATTAGATAATCATTTAGTTTATCTGACACTACTAACGATTCGAAAGGGAAGTTTTCATATTTAACATCAGGAATTATGTATAAATGTTTACCTTTTAATTCTTTTAGTATATCATCTGGGAAAAATAATTTAAAAACATGTTGAGCAGCTTTTTTAAATAAATTTAAATCAACTGAAGACTGTAAAGGTTTTAAAAGAAACGACTTATAAATTGCTATTTGTTCTAAATCATGTTTAGTTAAATTAACTAAGAAATTAGTAACTTTTAGATTTGTTGAAAATAATAGTGATAAACTAGCTTGCTGTTCAGACATTTTGTTGATACTAAAATGTAAATAAGCTTCATCTTTTTTTATTTCTTCTTTAAAACTAGTATAACTTACAGGTGAAGTATCTAAAATACTTTCTTTAATATATGGATATATCTCAAATATTGAGTCTTTAAATGCCTCATATTTGTTTTTTGCATCAAAAAGCGCTTCCCTCTGGTTGACAGTTAAATCATTATTCACTTTACTTTTTTCTATAGACAGAATTATATTTTTCAAAGCCTGCTCTTTAGCTAAAATTGTTTCAGGCAGCTCTAATAATCCTGAATTTTGAATAATACTTTGTTGTAATAAGAATGCTTTATTTGCCTCGTTAAAATAATAAAGAGATGCTTTGTCATTCAATAAATTTGAAGCCTCAATGGCTAAATTATATATACTTGAAACTTCTGATCTCCATAAAAACTTTGTTCTACTGTTTTTAGACTCATTAACTAAGGTTTTTACAACTTTTTCGGCAAATAGAGATGTTTTTACTAAATCTTTTAAATATTCTTTTTGGTTATTATTCTTGTATAAATAATAATAAGATTTTAGTAATTCGAATAAGGCTTGTATTAGTGACCTCTTATCTTTTGCTTTTAAAATTTCATTAGTTGAGATATCAATTAGAAAATTACTGTCTTCAAAGAACAAATTATTTATAATAGATTTTTTTGAATTTTCTGCAGATAATTTATACTGTTTCTTCTTATAATAGTAATTTGATAAATTTTCGAGAACCCTAAACTTAAAATCATCATTATTAATATCAAGTGACTTATTTAAAAAAAACAAACTACTATCAGATTTTGCCTTAGCATATAATTCTCCTTTATTCATCAAAACGTTAGATTTAAATCTATTGTCATTTAAAGAATTACAAATAGTTATTGATTTATTATAATAAGTCTTAGCTTTCTCAAAATCATAAAGCCAATCTGATGAATAAAAATTACCAAAAGTATTATACAGTAACTTCTTATAATTTTTAATTTTCTTATACCTTGATAAAGGTACTAAACTGTCTGCTTTTTTTAGATAAACTAACCCGGAAATCATTGCTGATTTAGTATTTGTTTTATTACAGTTATCAGCATACCTAATACATTGCGAAATAACACTAATTTTTTCTCCATGTTTTTCTAACAGTTTAATCCCTTTTTTAAAATAATCTGAAGAATTGTAGTAATCCCCTTTTTTAAAATAGCATTCCCCTATTTGACAATAAGATTGTGCTATTTTACTCTGATAAATATTTGTTTTAATAGCTTTACTATAAAAACCTATAGCTTTATTATACTGATTTTTAAAATAATAATATCTTCCTAAGTTATATAGTATGTTAGTGTAATCGTTATTGAATAATTCGTTTTTATCAAGAACATCTAATTCAAGTAAACCATATTTAATAGCCAATTCATAATTTTTCATTTTGTAATGGTAAAATGAAAAATTATGTGCTGCTTTGGCATATAGCGAATCTTTTTTAGGAATAGAAGTTAATATACTATCTATTGTTGATTCGTTTAATTCTAATTTATTTGAAAATTGTAAAATATAATCTTTAGAATACTGAGCATTTACAGATGTTACAAATAAAAAAAAAACTAAAAAAAATTTATTATTTATCAAACTAATTAATTTTTATCTTCTTGTTGCTTTCAAAGGAAATCTTCACATTACAAGATTGTATGGCTAAATTTAAATTATTAAAAAAAAGGTACAAATTGCTGTTTGGATGTCCTTCTTTCGGATCTGTATTTTCAAGATCTCCTCCATTTCCTGGAATAGGATATGAAAAATTATACAACTCAATCATTTCTGTATTTGGCACCCCAACCAATAATCTAATTTCTTTTATGTCTGCACCCATAGAACTCGCAAAGCAAAGTCTTTTTTGTTCTCTTATTTGTAAATTATCTTCAAAACTATATGTAATGTAAACCTTTATAGAGTCTTGATTGTATAAAGTTTTTGATTTGAAAGCTAAAATTGATATAATTAAAAAAAAGAATATGAAAAAAAAAGTTAACTTTTTCATAGTTATGTATAATTAGTTTTTAAAATTTGTTAGCCAACAAATGTATAAAATTATATTTTTGTACTACATCAACTATTTATGGATACCAATTTATACATAAACGGTCTTGTAAAAGGTGACTCTAAAATTATATCATCTATATACGACACCACTTTTTATAAAATAAAACGCTTTATTATCAATAATAAAGGAAACGCTGAAGATGCCGAAGATATTTTTCAAAAAGCATTGTTACAATTAGTAGTTAGGGCAAAAAAGGAAGAATTAGTCATTAACACTAACTTTGAAGCCTATTTTTTTACAGTTTGTAAAAATTTATGGCGTAGAGAATTAAATTTACATAAAAAAAGGGTAACAGATTCAGGAGTTGTGGAACTTATAAGTGAATCAAACGAAAACTCTCTGGCCATTATTGAACAAAAAAGACAAGAGTTATTTATAGAAAAACTAAATGTAATATCTGAAAACTGTAGATTGATATTATCTTTATTTTTTCAGAAAAGAAGCTATGCTGAAATTGTAGCAAAAACAGATTATAATTCTGAAACTGTGGTAAGACAACGCGTATTTAAATGCAAAAAAAAACTTACCGATTTAATAAAACAAGATGCAAGGTATAATTCACTAATAGAGTTATGAGTTTAGAGGAAGATATATTGATAGAGAAATACTTGAAAAATGAGCTCTCAGATAATGAAAAAGCTTCTTTTTTAGAAAAAGTGAATACAAACCCTGAGTTTAAAGCTCAGTTTATTTTAGAAAAACAGCTTTTTGAATCTTTAAATGAAGAAGATTGGAGTTTTATAGAAAACCCAAACAAAGATGAAATTGAGCAATATACTGCTATTTACAAAAGTGATGATGTTAAAAAGGTAAAAAACACGATAGAAAAAGTGCTAATCAACAAAAAACTTAAAAAAAAGAATAAAACTATCTTTTTCTCATTAGTTGCTGCATCTTTTACTTTATTAATACTTTCTACCCTTTTCTTTTACCAGAACACAGATCTAGATGCATTGTATAAACAAAATATAGCACTCAACGAATTGCCCTCTTTTGTTACAAGAGATGTTGAAAACTCTCAAAAAAAGTTAATCAAAGCAGAAAAACTTTTCAAACAAAAAAATTATAAAGAAGCTATAAATAACTTTACTCAAGAATATAGAAGCAACAAAACCAATAGTAATATTTTCATTTATTTAGCTATTGCCTACATAGAACTATCCAAATATGAAAAAGCTGAAAATATTTTAGACGCTTTAATTAAAAGTGATTTAATAGATGCTGAAAAAGGATATTGGTATAAAAGTTTACTTTATATAAAATCTAAACAAGTAGATAAAGCCAAAAAAACTTTACAAAAAATAGTTGATAACTCTCTGTATAAAAAAGAAGAAGCTATAGAATTATTAAGCATTTTGTAAAATGACATTCATACTTTTTCTTTATCTTTCAACAAAAAAAGAAAAAGTATGCTAGTAAAAACCTATGGCAGCGCTGTTTTTGGCGTTGAAGCTACTACAATTACTGTTGAAGTTAATATTGATAAAGGAATTGGCTATCACTTGGTAGGACTCCCTGATAACGCTGTTAGAGAAAGTTCTTACAGAATTTCAGCCGCACTAGCAAATAACAACTTTAAACTTCCTGGTAAAAAAATAATCATAAACATGGCACCTGCTGATATTAGAAAAGAAGGTGCTGCTTATGATTTAACAATAGCTATTGGAATTTTAGCAGCTTCTAACCAAATTAACTCTCCCGCTATTGAAGAGTATATTATTATGGGCGAACTTTCTTTAGACGGAAGTTTACAACCAATAAAAGGAGCCTTACCTATTGCCATAAAAGCTAGAGAAGAAGGTTTTAAATACTTTATTTTACCTAAAGAAAATGCTAAAGAGGCTGCTATTGTTAATGACCTCGAAGTTTTAGGTGTATCTAATATTTTAGAGGTTATTAATCATTTTAATGAAACTGAAAAAATTACACCAACCATTGTAGATACCAGAGCAGAATTTTACAAAAATTTAGAATTCCCAGAATTTGACTTTGCTGATGTAAAAGGACAAGAATCTATAAAAAGATGTATGGAAATAGCAGCTGCAGGTGGACATAACATCATTTTAATAGGTCCTCCAGGAGCTGGGAAAACTATGCTAGCCAAAAGACTTCCTTCTATTTTACCTCCAATGACTTTACATGAGGCATTAGAAACCACTAAAATTCATTCAGTAGTTGGAAAAGTTACTAATACAGGACTTATGTATCAACGTCCATTTAGGTCACCTCATCATACTATTTCTGATGTAGCATTGGTAGGTGGCGGACAATATCCACAGCCTGGAGAGATTTCCTTAGCTCATAATGGAGTATTATTTTTAGATGAGCTTCCTGAGTTTAAAAGAAGTGTATTAGAAGTGATGAGGCAACCATTAGAAGATAGAGAGGTTACTATTTCCAGAGCACGTTTTACCGTAAATTATCCTAGTAGTTTTATGCTAGTGGCAAGTATGAATCCTAGTCCATCTGGTTATTTTAATGATGAAAACAGCCCTGTAACCTCATCACCTGCTGAAATGCAACGTTATTTAAGTAAAATATCAGGTCCGTTACTCGATAGAATAGATATACATATTGAAGTTACACCTGTTCCTTTTGATAAGCTATCTGATGAAAGAAAAGGAGAAAATAGTACTGAAATTAGAGAACGCGTTACCCAAGCTAGAGAAATACAATCAGCAAGATTTAAAAATCATGAAAACACACATTATAACGCTCAAATGAGCGTTAAACAAATACGAAACTATTGCAAACTATCAACAGAAAGTAAAAATTTATTAAAAAACGCCATGGAGCAACTTAATTTATCTGCTAGAGCTTACGACAGGATTTTAAAAGTTTCTCGTACAATTGCAGATTTAGATGCTTCAGAAAACATTCGACCCAACCATATCGCAGAAGCTATTCAATACAGAAGCTTAGATAGAGAAGGTTGGCTAAGCTAACTTACAATGAATAAACACAACTATTGCTCCTTAATACAACAAAATAGCATTCATAGAAAAACCAGTTGGCTAATGAACATTCTTGTTTCTTTAGACCAATTAGGAAATGCCATAGCTATGGGAAACCCAGATAATACCGTTTCGGCAAGAATTGGGTATTTTATGCATAGCCAAGAAGGAAACCCTAGTAATTACTGGAAGGTTTTAGAAAGTATAGTGGACTTTTCTTTTAAACCTATAGATGGAATTAAACATTGTTTTGTTGCTTACTGCCATGATAAAAATGAAAAATATATTGAAGGAAATATACTATCTAAAATTATTCTAGCTCTTTTAGTAATAATATTTTGTATTCCTTTTTTAATTATAGTAATAAGGATTATTGCCATAATTTTTCCTAAAGCTAAAAATGATTATGAAATTAATGGTGAAAAAGTATCTATTCAAAAAATGAATATTTTCAGAAAACTAAATTGTAATTAACAATTTCTACAGAATAAAAAACCATATAATTGCCGTACTTTTACACTTTCCCTTCAAACTATATATTTAAAATGAAAAAAATATTTTATTTATCAGCAATTGCATTAACTGCCATTGCATGTACTAAAAATGATGCTGTTACTTTTTCTGGAAGTATCACTAACCCAAATTCAGACTCGTTGGTTATTGCTAATCCGCAATTTGGTTATACAAAAACTATTAAATTAGACGAAAATGGAAGTTTTAAAGATACTTTACAACTTCAACAAAATGGTTTTTTCTCTGTTTTTGATGGTAAACAATACCTAACAACCTACTTTCAAAAAGGAGATGACATAAACATGAGTTTTGATACTCAAAATTATGATGAAACGTTAACTTTTTCAGGCAAAGGTGCAGAAGAAAGTAACTTTTTAGTTACTTCTACTAACGGACAAAAAGAACTATTACAAAATCAAACTTTATTTAGCTTAGAAAAAGATGAGTTCGAAAGTAAATTAAATGGTTTTGTTACCGACTTTAATAAAAACTTAAGTAATCAAGAGTTAGACAGCGCTTTTGTTGTTACACAAAAAAATTACATAGCCAATTTACAAAATCAAGTTAGTAGAATTTTTGAAGAAAGAAACTATGTCGCTACAGTATTAAGTAAAGGAAAACCATCTCCTGTATTTACTAATTATGAAAATTATAAAGGCGGTACTACTTCTTTACAAGATTTAAAAGGCAAATATGTGTACATAGATTTATGGGCTACTTGGTGTCAACCTTGTAAAGCCGAAATCCCTTATTTACAAAAAATAGAAAAGCAATTTCATAATAAAAACATTGAATTTGTTAGCATTTCTATCGATAGTAAAAAAGATCATGATGCCTGGAAAAATATGGTTAAAGATAAAAACTTAGGTGGCGTTCAATTATACGCTGGTGATGATAAAACGTTTACCACAGCATATAGAGTAAGTGGAATTCCTCGTTTTATTTTATTAGATAAAGACGGAAATATTGTTGATTCTAATGCACCAAGACCTTCTAATCCAAAACTTATTGAAGTACTGAATAACATTCTGTAAACAATATTGAATTTATAAAAAAAAACCGCAACAAATTTGTTGCGGTTTTTTTTATTCTTAAAACTAAAATATTTTAGTATCTGTAATGTTCAGGTTTAAATGGTCCCTCAACTGTTACTCCAATATAACTTGCTTGATCTTCACGTAACTCTGTTAATTCAACACCAATTTTAGCTAAGTGTAATTTTGCTACTTTCTCATCTAAATGTTTTGGTAACATATACACTTCATTTTTATAAGCATCAGCATTATTCCATAATTCGATTTGTGCTAATGTTTGGTTTGTAAATGAGTTAGACATTACAAAACTCGGATGCCCAGTTGCACAACCTAAGTTTACTAAACGACCTTCAGCTAAAACAATAATATCGTTTCCTTTTACATTATACTTATCAACTTGAGGTTTAATTTCAACTTTAGATGCTCCGTACGTTCCATTTAACCAAGCCATATCGATTTCGTTATCGAAGTGTCCAATGTTACAAACAATTGTTTTGTCTTTCATTGCTTCGAAGTGCTCTCCACGAACGATGTCTTTATTTCCTGTAGTTGTAATAACGATATCTGCATTACCAACAACAGTTTCTAATTTCTTCACTTCAAATCCGTCCATTGCAGCTTGTAATGCACAAATTGGATCAATTTCAGTTACCGTTACAATAGATCCAGCTCCACGGAAAGAAGCAGCTGTACCTTTTCCTACATCTCCATATCCACAAACCACAACTCTTTTTCCTGCTAACATTACATCTGTAGCACGACGAATTGCATCTACAGCAGACTCTTTACATCCGTATTTGTTATCAAACTTAGATTTGGTAACAGAATCATTTACATTAATAGCTGGCATAGGTAATGTTCCGTTTTTCATACGTTCGTATAAACGGTGTACACCAGTAGTAGTTTCTTCAGATAAACCTTTAATTCCTGGAGCTAACTCAGGGTATTTATCTAACACCATGTTTGTTAAATCACCACCATCATCTAAAATCATGTTTAAAGGCTTCTTGTCTTCTCCAAAAAATAACGTTTGTTCAATACACCAATCAAACTCTTCTTCATTCATTCCTTTCCAAGCATATACTGGAGTACCAGCAGCAGCAATAGCAGCAGCAGCTTGATCTTGAGTGGAGAAAATATTACAAGAACTCCAAGTAACCTCAGCACCTAAAGCTTGTAAAGTTTCAATTAAAACAGCCGTTTGAATGGTCATGTGTAAACATCCTGCAATTCTTGCACCTTTTAACGGTTGCTCGTCTTTATATTCTTCGCGTAGGCTCATTAACCCAGGCATTTCAGCTTCTGCCAATTCAATTTCTTTTCTTCCCCAGTCTGCTAAAGAAATATCTTTAACTTTGTAAGGAACGTATGTAGCTGTTTTTGTGCTCATATTTTTTGTATATTTATTAATCTTGTATTTGTTATGCAAAATTACAAAATAACTTTCTAAAACATGCCGCTATATAAAACAATCCATATTAACAATGATGCTAAAGTTTTGATTTGGAAGATTGAAGAGTCTTTTGAAACCTTATCTAAAGGAATAGAACTTACAAAAAATAGTGCAGAGCGAGTTAATGGAATGAAATCTGATCTTCATCAAAGAGGTTTTTTAAGTATTCGCCATTTATTGAAAGAAATTGATTACAACGACAGCGATTTGTTTTATGACGAATATGGAAAACCACATCTAAAAGACGGAACTCATATTTCAATAACTCATTCTTTTACTTTTTCAGCTTTAATTATTTCTAAAGAAAATAAAGTTGGAATTGATATTGAAAAAAGACGAGATAAGATTGTAAAAATTGCGCATAAATTTACTCCAATAGAAGAGTACAAATCCATTGCTAACCATGATGCGTTAGTAAGTAAGTTAACCATTGTTTGGGGCGCAAAAGAAAGTTTGTATAAAATTTATGGAAAGAAAAAACTGCTATTCTTGGATCATATTTATATTGAAGATTTCTCTTTTGACACGGATTCAACTACTGGAAAAATATTATACGAAGGTGTTACTTCTGAATACGATATTTATTTTGAAGAAATAGAAGATTTTACCTGTGTGTATGCGCTGTAATTAATAAAAAGAGAGAAAAGAAAAGAGAAAAGTTTTTGGTATGAGTTTTGATTTTGTTCTACTCATAACTTAAAAACTAAATTACTATGAAATTACAATACATATTATTAGTCAGTGTAACAATTTTATTCTTCAATTGTAAAACAGACAAATTAGAACCATTTGTTTCAGAAAACCATTTAGAGAGTTTTCAAACTGAAAAGCCACAGTTTTTTGATTTAGATACTTTAGAGTACAAAACAATTATTGGAAAACACGGTACAAAAATTATGTATTATCGAGAACTCTTTGATACTATTTATAAGGATCCTATTCAATTAGAATTAATTGAATTATATGATTTTAAAGAAATTCTTTATCGAAATATTCCAACCGTAACAACAAAAGATGAATTGTTAGAAACATCGGGAGTATTAAAAATTAAATTTACTTCTAACGGAAAAGAACTTAAAATTCGTAATGGTGAAAAATTAATAGTTTACCCTCCAAAAGGAAGGTTAAAAAACAATGATATTTTCTTGTCAGAAAAAGATTCTATAACTAATATCAAATGGAATATTACTAATCAAAATTTTACAAGAGCAATAGTTAATATTGGTGGTGGACTAACAAAAATTATTACAATTAGAAATGACTCTTTAGAAAATTATAATGAAAATACTGGAAATGATTTATTAGGTGTTTATGATAATAACTCCATAGATATAGATAATGAAATTAATACTTTTTTCGTTTTAGATCAAAAATATTGGAAATGGATTAATATTGATAGATTAGTAAATCCTGAGAGAAAACTCACTTTTAAAATTAAAGAACATGATAACTTTTCTGGTTTCAATATTTACATTAAGTATGAAAACCTAAATTCATTTATTAGTTATTCAGTAACAAATAATTTGTTATTCTTTCCAGACGTCCCAATAGTTGGAAAAGTTAAACTAATTACCATTGGCAAAAATTTACAAGGAACGTTTTATGATGAAAAAAACTTAAATTCAATCACTAATAATTCAGAGATAACTTTAAATATGAAAAAAACTTCAAAACAAAATCTGAAAAAACTATTTGAATAATAGTCCTTATTTTTGTAGTAAATACTATCCAATGAAAATATCAGTAGAGTTAACATTCACACCTCTTCAAGATAATTTTGAAGCACCTATTATTAATTTCATCAAAAAACTTAGAGCTTCTGGTTTAACTATTCTTGAAAATCCGTTAAGCACACAAGTATATGGCGACTACGATAAGGTAATGCAATTATTAACTTCCGAAGTTAAAGAAGCTTTTCAAAACATAGATAATGGATTGCTTCAAATGAAAATTGTAAAAACGGATAGAAGCGATTATGAACCAAATTTTTGATTTTCTTTTCAGTCAATATTCCGAATATGCAACTATAGATATTTGGTTAGAAATCATTGCTGTAATCTTTGGATTTTTATCTGTCTGGTATTCAAAACAGAATAAAATTTGGGTCTTTCCTACTGGAATGATTAGTACGGCCATTTTTGTATACCTTTTATTTAAATGGGAACTACTTGGTGACATGATGATTAACGGTTATTATTTTATCATGAGCGTTTACGGTTGGTTCATTTGGACTCAAACTAAAGACGGACAAGTAGTACATCCTATTTCAAGAACGACTTTAAAGGAAAAGAAAATAAGCATAGCAATTTTTACGGCTACGCTCCTATTTGTTTATCTTGTTTATGTTACTTTCAACAAGTGGACACATTGGACTGCTTATGTAGATACCTTTACTACAGCCATCTTTTTTGTAGGAATGTGGTTAATGGCACGACGAAAAATTGAAAATTGGGTTTATTGGATTATTGGTGATATTATTTCTGTTCCATTATACTTTTATAAAGGGTTTACCTTTACAAGCTTTCAATATTTAATATTTACCTTTATAGCAATAGCTGGATATATAGCATGGAAAAAACACTTACGCAACAACCAATAAACTTAGTTAAAGTTGTACTTTTTGGTCCAGAAAGCACAGGAAAAACTACATTATCTCGTCAGTTAGCACGTTATTACAATACTGTTTGGACGCCAGAATTCGCCCGTGAATATCTTCAAAACAAATGGAATAATGAGCGTAAAATTTGTGAACAAAAAGATATTATACCTATTGCTGAAGGACAAATTCAACTAGAAAATCAATTAGCAAAAAAAGCCGACAAACTACTTATTTGTGATACTGATTTACTAGAGACCAAAGTATATTCTGAAGAATACTATGGCGGTTTTGTTGATCCTAAATTAGATGAAGCTGCTATAAAAAACAGCTACGATATTTACTTTTTAACGTATATAGATACTCCTTGGGAAGAAGATGATTTAAGAGACCGACCTGAACAACGTTTAGAAATGTTTCAGGCTTTTGAAAAGACATTACAAAAATACAACCGCCCTTATGTTTTACTTAAAGGAGATAAAGAAACTCGTTTAAAAAAAGCAGTCGCTATAATCGATAAACTAATTGCTAAAAAAAGCAACTTATATACTTATTCAAATAACTTAATTGATTTAGACTTACATTTTATGCATCAATCTGCCAACACTACTAATTACGATTTATAATGAATATAGAACAACTTCTTAAAGAACTTCAATTTAAAGCTGTAAGAAGCTCTGGTGCTGGCGGACAACACGTAAACAAAGTATCCTCAAAAGTAGTTGTGTTTTTTAACCTTGTGAATTCTGAAGCTTTTTCAGAAGATGAAAAAGAAAAACTAACAAAAAAGCTAGCAAATAAATTAAATAAGCAAGGGATTATTCAAATAAGCTGTCAAAGCAGTAGGTCTCAACACCAAAATAAAGAAGAAGTAATTCAACAATTATTAACTACCTTAAAACAAGGATTATTTGTTCCTAAAAAAAGAAAAGCTACCAAACCTAGTAAACTACAAAAACAAAAACGTTTAAATGAAAAAAAGCGGCTTTCTGAAAAAAAAGAAAACCGCAAGAAATTTAAATTGTAGTATTACAAAGGTATATTACCGTGTTTTCTATTGGGTCTTTCTACCTTTTTATTTTCTAGCATAGCAAAAGCTTTAATTAGTTTTCTACGGGTTTCTTGTGGTAAAATTACCTCATCTATAAAACCACGTTCTGCTGCTCTATATGGGTTTGCAAATTTATCAGCGTATTCTGCTTCTTTTTCAGCTAATTTAGCTTCATGATCGGTAGCTTCTGCTATTTCCTTCTTAAAAATAATCTCACTTGCTCCTTTTGCTCCCATTACGGCAATTTCTGCTGTTGGCCACGCAAAGTTCATATCTGCTCCAATATGTTTAGAGTTCATAACATCATAAGCACCTCCGTAAGCTTTTCTTGTTATAACACTTACTCTCGGAACTGTTGCTTCACTTAAAGCATATAATAATTTTGCTCCGTTGGTAATAATAGCATTCCATTCTTGATCTGTTCCTGGTAAGAAACCAGGTACATCAATTAAAACTAATAATGGAATATTAAAACAATCGCAAAAACGAGTAAAACGTGCAGCTTTTTTAGAACTTTCTACATCTAAACAACCAGCTAAACTCATTGGTTGATTTGCAACTATACCAATACTTCTTCCAGCAATTCTAGCAAAACCAACTACAATATTATCTGCATAATCTTTATGAATTTCAAAAAATGAATTTTCATCTGCTATACCATCAATTACTGCACGCATATCATACGGCTTATTAGCATTATCAGGCACAATGTTTATTAACTCTTCTCGTAACTCCTCTCCTAAATCAAATGGTAACTTTTCCGTAGTTTCTTCATTATTTTGAGGCATATAACTTAATAAGGTTTTCACATCTTCCAAACATTGCACATCATTAGCTGCTGTTAAATGTGTAACACCAGATTTTGTAGCATGGGTACTAGCACCACCTAACTCTTCTGATGTAACCTCTTCATTGGTGACAGTTTTTACTACATTGGGTCCTGTTACAAACATATAACTAGAATTTTCAACCATGATGGTAAAATCGGTCATTGCTGGAGAATACACTGCTCCTCCTGCACAAGGCCCCATGATGGCTGAAATTTGTGGAATTACTCCAGATGCTTGTACGTTTCTATAAAAAATATCGGCATAACCTCCCAATGATCTAACTCCTTCTTGTATTCTAGCACCTCCAGAATCGTTTAAACCAATTAATGGCGCTCTCATTTTCATTGCCAAATCCATAATCTTACATATTTTCTCAGCATGTGTTTCAGATAATGATCCTCCAAAAACTGTAAAGTCTTGAGCAAAAACATAAATAAGTCTTCCATTAACAGTACCGTAACCTGTCACAACACCATCACCGTAAAACTTTTGTTGGTCCATACCAAAATCTGTGGTTCTATGAGTAACTAAAATACCAACTTCTTCAAAAGAGCCTTCATCTAATAAATAATCTATTCGCTCTCTTGCTGTTAGTTTTCCTTGCTGATGCTGACGATCAATTCTTTTTTGACCTCCACCTAATTTGGCTTCAGAAATTTTATCTTGTAATTCTTCTATTTTAGATTTCATGATTGTTCTTTTTGGGCGTTCCCTTCGGTCGGGCTTTCCACTATATCTTTTGTCTAATTTTTATATGTATTAATAACATTACACTTGTAACAAAAGGATACCGTGTCAATCCCTAACGCAAGTTTATTAACAAGTTTTTAAAATACGTTGCTCTTTTAAATATTGTTGTAAAGCAATACGTGCAGCTATTTCTGCTTCTGTTTTGTATGTAGCTTCTAACAATTCTGGAGCGTAATACTTTTTTACAAAATGGGTGTCAAAATTCCCTGAAGTAAAAGCTTCATGTTCGCATACAAACTTCCCAAAAGACAAGGTTGTTTCTATACCTTTAATTTTATAATTATCAATAGCCTGTTTCATAAACTCTATGGCTTCTTCTCTAGTTTTTCCGTAAGTAATTAATTTAGAAATCATAGGGTCATAATAAATAGGAACCTCCATTCCTTCTTTAAATCCATCATCAACTCTTATATTTTTTCCTACTGGTGGCTGATAGGTTTCTAAAACTCCTATACTTGGTGTAAAACCATCTAGTGGATCTTCTGCATAAACTCTCAACTCTAGTGCATGACCTTTTATTTCTAGATCATCTTGTGTAAAAGACAATGCCTCACCTCTTGCTATTTTTATTTGTTCTTCAACTAAATCAATACCAGTAATTAATTCTGTAACCGGATGCTCTACTTGCAAACGCGTATTCATTTCTAGAAAATAAAAGTTTTTATTTTCATCTAATAAAAACTCAACTGTTCCTGCTCCTAAATAATCACATGCTTTGGCTACTCTAACAGCAGCCTCTCCCATGTTTTTTCTAATTTCA
This sequence comes from Tenacibaculum geojense, assembly GCF_042676005.1. Lineage (NCBI taxonomy): Bacteria > Pseudomonadati > Bacteroidota > Flavobacteriia > Flavobacteriales > Flavobacteriaceae > Tenacibaculum > Tenacibaculum geojense. Next base: position 25,092 of record NZ_JBHTJR010000019.1, read on the forward strand.
GGAGTTAAAACACTAGATGGGGCTTCCTCTATTACTTTTTGATGACGACGTTGCACTGAACATTCGCGTTCAAATAAATGAACCACATTACCATGCCTATCTGCTAATACTTGAATTTCTATATGTCTTGGCGAGCCTACATACTTTTCAATAAAAACAGATCCGTCTCCGAATGCAGATTCTGCTTCAGAAATAGCTCTTTGCATCTGCTCTTTAATATCGGTAGCCTTTTCTACAACACGCATTCCTTTACCTCCTCCTCCAGCAGAAGCTTTTATTAAAATAGGATATCCTATTTCATCAGCAATTTTAGAAGCATAAGCTACATCTGTTACTGCTTCATCAATTCCTGGCACCATTGGTATATCATACGCTTTTACGGCTTCTTTTGCGGCTAATTTACTACCCATAACCTCAATAGCCTTAGTTTTAGGTCCTATAAAGGTTATTCCACTTTTGGCAACTGCTTCACCAAAAGCAGCATTTTCACTTAAAAAACCATATCCTGGATGAATTCCATCTACCGATAACGATTTCGCAACTTCAATAATTTTATCTCCTAAAAGATATGATTGATTAGATGGTGCTGGACCAATACAAACGGCTTCATCTGCAAACTGTACATGCGGTGCATGTCTATCTGCTTCAGAAAAAATAGCTACCGTTTTAATACCCATTTTTTTAGCTGTACGCATTACACGTAACGCAATTTCTCCTCTATTGGCTACTAATATTTTCTTCATGTTATTCCATTTCTATTAATACAGCATTTTTTTCAACTTTGTCTCCTGTTGAAACTGCTATCGATTTTATGACTCCTGATTTTGGTGCTGTTAATGTGTTTTCCATTTTCATGGCTTCAAGGACTAAAACGCCTTCTCCTTCTGCTACTTCTTGACCTACTACTACATCAACCGAAACAATAAGTCCGGGCATAGGTGCTTTCATATCGTTTTCTTTCTTTGCAGAAGTAACCTCTAAACCTAACTGGTTAATCAGCATATCTAACTCATTAGCAATAGCAACCTCATATACATTACCGTTTACTTGAACGGTATATGTTTTTTTATTAAAATTTTGAGATATAATTTGTGCTTTAAAAGAAGTATTGTTGTGTAAAATGTGTTGGTTATTAACTTCTGTTTTAATACTATCAAAAGCATTAATTTCTGCTTCTGTTATATCAAAACTATAGGTTTCGTTAACCTTTAATTGAAAAGTTTTACTCATAACATAATTGAATTTCGCCTATAAAAATATCAAAAAAATATAGCTTTATTGATATGTTTCTTGAAATTAACGATGTAAATTTGCAGCGTTCTCATAAAGGGGTGCCTTAATTAAACTGTAATAATTATTATTACAGTTTATTCAAAATTCGGGCTGAGATCATACCCATTGAACCTAGAACAGGTAATGCTGTTTAGGGAGACGAAAGAATCGTCAAATTGGAAAAAAGCTATTCATTATTTAATGATAGCTCACATACTATTATTCAATTGTTAAAAACGAATAATTGCCTCTTTTTATTCCTATATTTTTAAATGAATGTACAATTCAACTGTAAAAAAGTGAAGTTTTTAGTATCTTTTTTACTTCTGTTTGTAGCCTTTTCACTACAAGCACAAACGTATACACTTAAAGGAAAAGTGGTTGATAAAAATCAAGAACCACTAGCTGGTGCCACTATTGTCATTACAGACCTTGAAAAAGGTACTTCGTCTGATTTTGATGGTAAATTTACCTTTGCTTTACCTAAAGGAAACTATGTTATTAAAGTTTCTTATGTAGGTTTTAGAACAGGTTATTTTAACCAAACTATTCAACAAGATGAAGACATTGTTATTGAACTTGATTTAGAAAATGATGTTTTAGATGAAGTATTAGTTTCTGCTGTAAGAGTTAAAGCAGATGCACCAGTTACACACTCCAACTTAACTAAAAAGGAAATTGCCAAACGAAATCTTGGTCAAGATATACCTATGTTGGTTAATTATTTACCGTCTGTAATTTCATCTTCAGATGCTGGAGCAGGTGTTGGATACACTTATTTACGTGTTCGTGGTTCAGATGCAACAAGAGTAAATGTAACTATTAATGGTATTCCTTACAATGATGCTGAAAGTCAAGGTACATTTTGGGTTAATTTAGGAGATTTCGCTTCTTCAACAGAAAACCTTCAATTACAACGTGGTGTGGGTACATCTACCAATGGTGCTGGTGCATTTGGAGCTAGTTTAAATATTTTAACTGATGCTGTTTCCGAAGAAGCCGGAGGAGAAATTTCTAATTCATTTGGTTCTTTTGGTACCAGAAAGCATACCGTAAAGTATACTACTGGAAAATTAAATGATCATTTCGAACTTGCTGGTAGAGTTTCTAACATTTATTCTGATGGGTATGTTGATAGAGCTTTTACAGATTTAAAATCTTACTTTTTACAAGGTAGTTATACTGATGATAACACCTTAATTAAAGCACTTGTTTTTGGTGGTAAAGAAAGAACTTACCAAGCTTGGTATGGTTTATCTGCTGAAGAGCTAGAGGAAGACAGAAGACAAAACCCATATACCTATGAAAATGAGGTAGATGATTATCAACAAGATCATTACCAACTTCATTGGAACGAGCAACTAAATAAAAATTGGTCAACAAACATTGGCTTAAACTATACTAGAGGTAAAGGTTTTTTTGAGCAGTTTAAAGACGGTGAGAGTGCCGCTGATTATAACAATTTAATTGTAGATGATAGCGATGTAATAGTAAGAAGGTGGTTAGATAATCATTTTTATGTTGCTAATGGTAATGCTACCTTCAGAAATGATAATTTAGAAATAATATCTGGAGTTTCATACAGTGAATATTTTAATGATCATTACGGAGAAATAATTTGGGGAAGTGATTTAGCAGACGGTACAAATATTAAAGATCGTTATTATTTTAGTGATGCACAAAAGAGTGATTTTAGTATTTTCTCTAAAGCAAACTTTAAATTATCACCAAGTTTAAAGGCTTATATTGATTTACAAGGAAGATTTGTTAGTTATGACACAGGAGGTATTACTTCTGATATTAATCCAATAGATATTGATACTAATTTTAGTTTCTTTAATCCTAAAGTAGGTTTAACCTATACTATTAATGATACTTTTAGCTTATATGCCTCTTACGCAAGAGCTAACAAAGAACCTAACAGAAATGACTTTGAAGGAAATCCTAATGTTTTACATGAAAGTTTAAACGACTTTGAATTAGGTTGGAGATTTAATTCTGAAAGAGTAAATATGAATACCAACATTTATTACATGGATTACAACAATCAATTAGTACTTACTGGTGCTATTGATGATGTTGGAGAATATTTAAGAGAAAATGTTAAAGATAGCTATCGTTTAGGTATAGAAATAGACGGAACTTTTTTAATTACAGATGAATTAACTTTTCAATCTAATTTAGCAATTAGCACTAATAAAATTAACAATTTAACCATAGAAAGAGATGGTCAAACTGTAAATTTAGGAACAACTAATATTGCTTTTTCTCCTAATATTATTTCTGGAAGTAGTTTAACTTTAAAACCTACAGATAATTTTCAAATAAGTTTATTAGGAAAGTATGTAAGTTCTCAATATTTAAGTAATACAGATACTGAAGCTTCTAAAATTGATGGTTATTTTACTAACGATTTAAATTTAGTATATGAAATTAAGACTAATAAGATATTTAAATCTATTATTATAACTGGTTTAATTAACAATTTAACAAATAAAAAATACGTTGATAGAGGATATACGTATTTAGATTATTGGTCTGGACCAACCTCTTTTGAGGTTCAAGGATATTATCCTCAAGCTACTATTAACTTCTTAGCAGGAGTTACTTTTAAATTTTAATTGGGGAATGCGTTATAAAAAGAAGAAACAAAAATCCCGTGTTATTAAGTTAACACGGGATTTTTAATTATGATTTTACTCTACCTACAGCACAACTCACAAATGATTTTGCTTTATGAATTACACTATTTTTATCCCCTACTTCAGGATATCCTAATTGGGATAATTTTTCTTTCACAGACACAGAAACATCTGAATTAGCATTAATGGTTACCATTGCTGCATCAACAGAAACAGTGACATCCAAAACATCTTCAAGACTTCCTATTTCTTTTATAATTGTGTTGGCACAACCACCACATTTTAAATTTTCTATATTAAATTGTAACTCCATTATTCTTCGTATTTCTCTTTCCATTGGTCGTAACCACCTAACATATTGTACACTTTATACCCTTTTTTTACTAATAATTCTGAAGCTTGTAAACTTCTTCCTCCAGATTTACAATAAACATAAACGGGTTTATTCATATCTATTTTATTAGCTACAGTAGCCTCAAAATTATCATCATAAAAGTTTATTTTTTCAGCTCCTTTTATTACTCCATTAGACCACTCTTCAGGTGTTCTAACATCTAATAATTGAATTTCACCTTCTGTCATTTCTGTTTTCATATCTGAAACAGACACATTAACTACACCTTTTACATCTTGCTTGCATGCTATTGTTAGCATAAATAGCATTATAATAATTACTTTAAATTTCATTTTTAATTATTTTATGGTTGATGGACAAACATATGCTGTTCGTTCTATTTCTGTTTCTTTAATTGCCTTATAACCTCCTGCAACATCTATTACATTATGAAAACCTCTTGCTTTTAAAATTGATGCTGCAATTACAGATCTATATCCTCCTGCACAATGAATATAAAATTTTTCTTTTGTTGGAAATTCTGAAAGGTGTTCATTTAAATAATCCAAAGGTGTGTTCGCTACATTTACAATATGTTCACTGGTATATTCACCAGGCTTTCTAACATCAAAAACTATAGCATTGTTTGACATAGCTTTTGATAAGGTAGCAGCATCAACCGATGTAATTTGATCAACCTGTTTACCTGCCTCTTTCCATGTTGGAAAACCTCCTTTTAAATATCCTAAAACGTTGTCAAAGCCAACACGAGACAATCTTGTAACTGTTTCTTCTTCTTTTCCTTCTGGAGTTACTAATAAAATTGGTTGGTGTATATCTTTTATCAATGCTCCTACCCAAGGCGCAAATGTTCCTCCTAAACCTATAAAAATTGATTGTGGAATAAATCCTTTAATAAACTCTGATTGATGTCTTACATCTAAAATTAAAGCATCATTTTCATTAGCTGTGCGTTCAAAATCATTAACTGATAATGATTGTGTCCCTTGGGCTAAAACGTCATCAATAGAAGCATAACCTTCTTTATTTAATTTTACGTTTAACGGAAAGTATTCTGGAGGTGGTAATAAACCATCTGTAACTTCTTTCACAAACTCTTGCTTTGTCATATCAGCTCTTAACGCGTAGTTTGTTTTTTTCTGTTCGCCAATAGTTCCTACGGTTTCTTTACTTAAGTTTTTACCACAAGCCGAACCAGCTCCGTGTGCAGGATATACAATTACGTCATCTGATAAAGGCATTATTTTGGTTCGTAAACTATCAAAAAGCATTCCTGCTAAATCTTCTTGAGTGATAGTTCCTTTTTGAGCCAAGTCTGGTCTTCCTACATCACCTAAAAATAAGGTATCTCCACTAAAAATGGCATGGTCTTTACCATTTTCATCTTTCAATAAATAAGTAGTACTTTCTAATGTATGACCTGGTGTGTGCAAAGCGGTAATTGTAATATTTCCTAAAGTAAACACCTCTTCATCTGAAGCTATATAAGCTTCAAAACTTGTTTTTGCTGTTGGACCGTATATAATTTTTGCTCCAGTTTTTTCTGCTAACGTTACATGACCACTAACAAAATCGGCATGAAAATGTGTTTCAAAAATGTATTTCACTACAGCATTATTTTTTTCAGCTCTTTCAATATAAGGCTGAACTTCTCTTAATGGATCTATAATAGCTACTTCTCCGTTACTTTCTATATAATAAGCCCCTTGTGCAAGGCAACCTGTATAAATTTGTTCTATCTTCATATGGCTATTTATTTATATGATTGATGAATGTATTGAGCATATTTCTTTTGGCTCTCGTTATCTCCTGTTTTATGAAAAATCACTGCGTCGTTAGCACGCATAAAAAAATGATTAATATCTATAATCTCTAATAATCCTCCTCTAAAAAGTGCATCTCTAACAGGACCTTTAATACCTGCAAAATAAAATGTTACTCCTTTTTTTCTGAAAAATTTAATACGGTCTTTTAACATTTCTACTCCAGTACTATCTACCCTATTAATACTTTCACCATCGAGTACGATAAGTTCAAGTTTTTTTCCTTTTTGATTTGCAAGTTCATCTAATTTATCTCTAAAATAATTTGCATTTGCATAAAATAACTGAGCATCAAACCTAAATACTAAAACAATATCATCTACAATTACCTCACTAAAACGTGCTTTATTTCTGTAAAAATCAGAATCTGGTACTTTTCCTAATTCAACTACATAAGGTCTCGATGTTCTAAAAATTAACACTACAATTGATAAGCCTACACCAATTAAAATACCATATTCAATTCCAAAAACTAGTGTTGATACAAAAGTGGCTACTAGTAACCAAAAGTCAAGTACATTGGCTTTCCATAAAAACTTAGCTTCTTTTAAACTTATCAAATTAAACACTGCCACTACAATAATAGCTGCTAATACTGCTTTTGGCAAATAATAAAAGACAGGGGTTAAAAAAAGTAATGTAATTACTACTAATAAAGCTGACACTAATGCTGATACCCCTGTTGTACCACCAGATTCTGCATTAATTGCTGACCTTGAAAAACTAGATGTTGATGGGTATGCTTGAAATAAAGATCCTGTTATATTGCCTAAACCCAACGCTACTAATTCTTGGTTGGCATCTACTCTATATTCATCTTGTTTAGCCTCTAAGGTTTTTCCTATAGATATAGTCTCTAAGTAACCAACCATAACAAGCGTGAAAGCAATAGGCATTAATTCTTTTATTTGAGCAATATCTAACTCAGGAAAATAGAAAGAGGGTAAACCTGAAGGGATGTCTTTTACTATTGAAACTCCATGAAATGTTGCATTGAAAAATTTAACAACTAATATCCCTAAAACTACAACAATGAGTGCATTGGGTATTTTTTTATTGATTTTTCTAAAAATAATAATTATTAAACATGCAAAAACTCCAATTAAAGTAGTTTCTAGATGGAAATCTTTTAGCTTAGTAATAATATCAAATAATAATACATGAACTTGATCGCTTTGAATAAAATCTACTCCTAATAAATTTCTAAATTGATTTAAACCAATAGTTAGCGCAACAGCTGATGTAAATCCAGTAATAACAGGACGAGATAAAAAATTAACAATAAAACCTAATCTAAATATCCCCATCAATAATTGAATAACACCAACTACTAATGCTAAAAGAATAGTAATTGCTATATAACTTTCTGAACCTGCTAAAGCTAGAGTAGATACTCCTGTTGCAACAATTAAAGAATCCATGGCCACAGGCCCAATGGCTACTTGTCTAGAGGTTCCAAAAATTGCATATACTATTTGAGGTACGAGTGCACTATACAAACCATAAATTGGTGGTAAACCTGCTATTAATGCATATGCTATACCTTGCGGAATTAAAATTATAGCCACAGTTAAACCAGCAATTAAATCACCTTTTAATTGCGATTTTTTGTAGTTAGGCAACCACGATAATATTGGTATGATTTTATGTAAGCTCACTAAAACAATTCTCCTTGATTACTTGATTTTATTCTTCCTAAATGTTTATAAGCTGAATCGGTTACTTCTCTTCCTCTGGGAGTTCTTATTATAAAACCTTGCTGAATTAAAAAAGGCTCATAAACCTCTTCAATAGTTTCTGCGTTTTCAGCAACCGCTGTTGCTAAGGTTGTGATTCCAACAGGACCTCCCTTAAACTTATCTATAATTGTTGTTAGAATTTTATTGTCCATTTCATCTAGCCCGTGTGCATCAACATTTAACGCTTTAAGAGCATATTTAGCAATTTGTATGGTAATAGTACCATCTCCTTTAATTTGTGCAAAATCTCGTACTCTACGAAGTAAAGCATTGGCTATACGTGGTGTCCCTCTACTTCTTCCTGCAATTTCTATAGCTGCCTCCATTGAAATTGGAACACCAAGAATGTGAGCACTTCTTTGAACTATTGTTGATAATAGCTCTGTAGAATAATAATGGAGTCTACTACTAATTCCAAACCTTGCTCTCATTGGAGCGGTTAATAAACCTGATCGGGTAGTTGCTCCAACTAATGTAAATGGTTCAAGGTTAATTTGGACAGTTCTGGCATTAGGACCAGACTCAATCATTATATCAATTTTATAATCTTCCATAGCAGAATACAGATATTCCTCTACTACGGGACTTAACCGGTGTATTTCATCAATAAATAACACATCTCGTTCATCAAGGTTGGTAAGTAGGCCTGCTAAATCCCCTGGTTTATCCAAAACAGGTCCTGAAGTTACTTTTATACCAGCACCTAGTTCATTTGCTAAAATATGTGCTAAAGTTGTTTTACCTAAACCTGGAGGACCGTGAAAAAGCGTATGATCAAGAGCTTCATCTCTAAGATTAGCTGCTTCAACAAAGATTTTTAAGTTTTCTAACGCCTGCTGTTGTCCAGTAAAATCATCAAATGACAATGGACGTAGCTTTTTTTCTACATCAAATTCGTCTTTTGAAAAGTGTGATTTATCTGGATTCAAATTCTCGTTCATTAATACAAAGATACTTTAATTATGAAGTTTAGTATGTAACAAATATTACACACTTGAAACCTTAAAAATAACAAAAGGTTTCCATAAAAAATAAAAAAGCCTTTCAAATTGAAAGGCTTTTAAAATATTATATTTTGAAATTATGAAGGTAATTCTCCATCTTTTAACGGTACTGTTTGTAAAACAAAATCTTGACCGTGTACATAATTTCCGTTTTCATCAGTTTTACTGTAATCGTATGCCCAACGGTGTACCTCAGGAATTGGTCCATCCCAGTTACCATGAATATGCTCAACTGGCGTAGTCCATTCTAAAGTGTTAGATTTCCATGGGTTTTGCTCGGCTTTTTTACCTCTGTATATTGAAATAAAATAGTTTGCTAAGAATATTAACTGAGCTAAACCTCCAATGATAGCCATAACAGTCATAAAAACGTTAATGTCAGCTAAATCATCAAACATTGGGAAGTTTGTATTTGTATAGTAACGACGTGGTAAACCAGCTAAACCAATAAAGTGCATTGGGAAGAATACTCCGTAAGCAGCTATAATAGTTAGCCAAAAATGCCAATAACCTAATGTTTTGTTCATCATTTTACCATACATTTTAGGGAACCAGTGATAAACTCCTGCAAACATTCCAAATAACGCAGATACCCCCATTACTAAGTGGAAATGGGCTACAACGAAATAAGTATCATGAACGTTAATATCTAAAGCAGAATCTCCTAAAACTAATCCTGTTAACCCTCCAGTTACGAAGGTAGAAACTAATCCTATAGAGAATAACATAGCTGGATTCATTTGTAAATTACCTTTCCATAGTGTAGTAACATAATTAAACGCCTTTACTGCTGATGGAATTGCAATTAAAACTGTTGTAAATGTAAATACTGATCCTAAAAATGGATTCATCCCAGATACGAACATATGGTGACCCCATACGATTGTAGATAAGAAAGCAATACCTAAAATAGAACCAATCATTGCACGATAACCGAAAATAGGCTTACGAGCGTTGGTAGATATAACTTCTGATGAAATACCTAATGCTGGTAATAAAATGATATATACTTCTGGGTGACCTAAGAACCAAAATAAATGTTCATATAATACTGGCGAGCCTCCTTGATAGTGTAAAACTTCACCTGAAATAAATATATCAGATAAGTAGAATGAAGTACCAAAACTTCTATCAAAGATTAATAATAAAGCAGCCGATAATAATACAGGGAAAGAAATAACACCAATGATTGCTGTAATGAAGAATGCCCAAATAGTTAAAGGCAATCTTGTCATCTTCATTCCTTTTGTACGTAAATTTAAAACTGTAACTATATAGTTTAATGATCCAATTAAAGACGATGCAATAAATATAGCCATTGAAACTAACCATAAAGTCATACCTGCACCAGAACCAGGAATTGCCTGAGGTAAAGCAGATAGTGGTGGATAAATTGTCCAACCTGCTGATGCTGGTCCTGCTTCTAAAAATAAAGAAGCAACCATAACTACAGAAGATAAGAAAAATAACCAGTAAGATACCATATTCATAAATCCTGATGCCATATCACGTGCACCAATTTGTAATGGAATTAATAAGTTAGAAAAGGTACCACTTAAACCTGCAGTTAATACAAAGAATACCATTATGGTACCGTGAATTGTAACTAATGCTAAATACATATCAGGATCCATAACACCATCTGTTTGGTGATTTCCTAAAAATGCTTCAATTATAGAAAATGATTTTTCTGGCCATGCAATTTGTAAACGGAATAACATTGACATAAATACCCCGATAATTCCCATAAACATACCAGTTACTAAAAACTGTTTAGAAATCATCTTATGGTCGGTACTGAAAATGTATTTGGTTACAAATGTTTCTTTGTGATGATGATCTGACATAATCTATCTATTATAACTTTTTTTTAAATATCTTATTTTACAACTTGAGCTAATGTTTTTTGCTCACCTAACCATTTGTTGTACTCATCTTCTTCTACAACTGTAATTTTCATTTGCATATTGTAGTGAGATGCTCCACAAATTTTATTACATAATAACAAGTAGTCAAACACATAAGGATCTTCTCCTTTTACTTGTCTTATTTTGTTAATCCCTTTAGTTTTAGCAATAACTTCCTCATTATTTCTCATCTCTTCAGTTGTATACTTTGGAGTAAAAGCAAATTGAGTAACCATTCCTGGAACACAGTTCATTTGTGCTCTAAAGTGAGGCATATAAGCTGAGTGCAAAACATCTTGAGAACGGAACTTAAATAAAACTTTTTTACCTTTTGGTAAATATAATTCTGTTACTTGTTTATCATCTTGCGATTTAGGGTCACTCATATCAACTCCCATTGTGTTGATACCTTTTATAAAGTTAACGTTTCCTAAACCTAACTCGTTATCTGCACCAGCGTAACGAGCATCCCAACGGAATTGTTGAGAATAAACTTCAATAACTATTGGATCTTCATCTTCACCAACGTACATTACATTGTTCCAAGCCCATAAACCATATCCAATTAATAAAATAATTGTTACAGCTGGAATAACTGTCCAAATTAATTCTAATTTGTGGCTATCAGCAAAGAATAGAGCCTTGTTTTCTTTTTTACCTCTGTATTTATAAGAGAAGTAAAAAATTACAAACTGCATAGCAAATTGAACAATACCTATGATCCAGAATGTGATACTAAATAATCTATCATCGTGTTCTCCTTCTATAGAGGCACTTTCTGGCAACATGATAACATTCATTGCTATTAAGCAGTAAATCATCATAGCATATAAACCTACTAAGAAACCTATAGCTATTTTTCCTTGTGTATCATTATCTTTATCGTTAGCTATTACTTCACGTAAATTCATTACGCGTGTAATTTGCCAAAAACTTACTCCTAGTGCAACTGCAATAAAAATGTAAAATAAAGCGAGCATATTATCTAAACTATTATTGTTTTAAAAATTAATGATGTGAATTTTCTTCCCCTCTATGTTCTATAATGTAATAGTGGTGAGTTTCACTTTCATGTACGAATGGGTTACCTTTAGCTAAAGGATTTGCTTTGGCAAAGGCACTAAATGTTGCATAAATAAAGATGCCTAAGAATAATAAGAATGCACTTATTTCTCCAATACCTAATCCCCAATAAGCACCAACTGTTCCTGGCATAATCATAACAAATAAATCAACATAATGACCTACTAAAATTACAATACCACCTAATACTACAAACCAAGGAATACTTTTAAAATCACTGTTAATTAATAATAATACAGGGAATACAAAGTTTAAAGCTACCATACCTATAAATGGTAATTTATATTCATTGAAACGAGCTAAATAATAAGTAGTTTCTTCTGGCATATCTGCATACCAGATTAACATAAATTGAGCGAACCATAAGTATGTCCAGAATACAGAGAAACCAAACATAAATTTAGCTAAGTCATGAATATGACTATCGTTAACGAAAGGTAAATGACCTTTTGATCTTAAATAGATAGTAACCATTGCAACAACAGTAACAGCACAAACTAAGAAGGTAGCTAATACATACCATCCAAATAATGTTGAGAACCAGTGAGGATCTAATCCCATAATCCAATCCCAAGATGCCATAGATTCTGTTACTAAAAAGAAAACAATGAATATTACAGACATGTTGTAGTTCTTCTTATGTAATTTTAAGTCACCATTATCCTGTTGAATAGAATTTTTTCTGATAAAGAAACGATAGGCATTCCATCCTGTTAAATAGAAGATACTTCTAATTAACCAACCTGGAGTATTTAACCACCATTTTTTACCATCAACAATTGCATCATAGTTAGGGCTAGTTGGATCCACTACACCTTCTCCCATCCAAGAGAATAAGTGGTTCATGTGTGCAAAGGTTGCTATTAAAAACACTAACATAAAAATACTTACATAGTGTAAATTAGCTGATATTGCCTCCATAACTCTAAATAAAACTACAGACCAACCTGCTTGTGCTACTCTTTGAGCTGCATAGAAAGCTAATACTAATAATGTAATTCCTAAAAAGAATAACATTGCTACATAAAAAGCTGACCATGGTCTATTTTGCATTTGGTGTAACGCATGTTCTGCATGATGATCTTCATCTGATCCATGTGAGTCAGCAGCATGAGTATCGTGAGCAACGGTAGCATGTGCCTCTTTTACTTCATGATCATTGTGTGAACCTACTTTAGTTGAATCTGACATTAAAGCAGCATGTGATTCTTCTTGATGAGAAACAGAATCTGCTGTGTGTGCAACCTCTTCGTGAGAAACAACAGTAGAATCAGTAGCGTGACCACTAGTTTCTTGTGTATGAGTTGAATCTTTTTGGTGTGTAGCTTCAACGTGTTCTTTTACTTCATGTTTTACTTCTTCAGCATGAGAATCATGCGAACCTTCACTAGCATGATCATTTCCATGAGATGCTCCGTGATGTGCATGTTGAGCTGCTAAAATATCTTTAGCATCTTCAATAGTTTTAGGTGCTGATAAGAAACTAATTGCTGTACCTACGGCTCCTATAACAATAAGAGCTAAAGCAAGCATTTTTAATTTTCCTGAAAACTGGTACATATCTTTACTATCTAATTATAGACTTATTTTAATTCACTTTTTAATTTCTGTACATACTGTACAACTTGCCAACGCTCATTGTAAGTAAGTTGAGATGAATGAGATCCCATAAGGTTTCTACCATACATTAAAACATGATAAATACTTCCTTCTGTTATATCTCTATCTTTATAGTTTGGTATACCATTAAATTTATCTCTTTGAGATAAAATACCATTTCCATCTCCTTTTGTACCATGACATGCTGCACAGTAAATCCCAAATAATTCTTTTCCTTTATCTAAGTTTTCTTCAGTAACTTTTAAAGGATTCTTTAATTCAGCTTTGGCTTTTTCATAACCTTCGTTAGAATTTGGGATATCATAAGCAACAATACCTTTTCTACTAACGGTACCAGCAACTGGTAACCTATTTACTACTTTATTTCCTGCTGAACTTGGTCCATTTGCATCGTAAGGAACAGAAACATACATGTCTGGCATATATTGTAATTGTGGCTTACGTTTATTATTACAAGAAGCTAAGCTTGCAACTACTACTAAAGCGATAATTATTTTTAAACTCTTCATATCTCTTAGTGCTTATCTACTACGTTAATTTCTACAGCTCCTGTTGTTTGTAACAAAGCTTTTAATTCTTCTTCATTTTCATTTACAGAAATTTCCATTAAGAAATGATCATCTGTAGTTCTTGGATCTGGATTTTCTGCTTCTTTGAAAGGCCAAATTTTACTTCTCATATAAAAAGTAATAACCATTAAGTGAGCTGCGAAAAATACGGTTAACTCAAATAAAATTGGCACAAATGCAGGCATATTTTCAGCCCAAGAAAAACTAGGTTTTCCTCCTATGTCTTGTGGCCAATCTGCAATCATAGTATACCAAGTTAACCATGTTGCTACAGCTGTACCTGTAATACCGTAAAGAAAAGCTGTTATTGCTAAACGCGTTGGAGCTAATCCCATTGCTTTATCTAAACCGTGAACTGGAAAAGGAGTAAAAACTTCCTCGATATGATAATGTGCATCTTTTACTGTTTTTACAGCATCCATTAAGATATCATCATCATTGTATAATGCGTGAATTACTTTATTAGTGCTCATTGTTCTCCTCTCTTAATTTTTTAAAGTTTTCTCCTGAAGATTTCAAGATTGTTTTAACCTCTGCAGTTGGTATAACAGGGAATGTTCTTGCGTATAGTAAGAATAACACTCCAAAGAAACCGATTGTACCGATAAAGATACCTACATCAACAAAAGTAGGCTCAAAACGCCACCATGTTGATGGTAACTGACCTTTACTTAATACAATTGCAATAATATCGAAACGCTCAAACCACATACCAATGTTAATTACGATAGAGATAACGAAAGACCAAACAAAGCTTCTTCTTATCTTTTTAAACCATAATAATTGTGGAGTGAAGATGTTACAAATTAAAAGTGACCAGAAAGCCCATCCATAAGCACCAGCTTCGGCACCAAAAGATAAATATGTATAGTTTTCATATGGAGATCCCGTATACCAAGCGATAAAAAATTCAGTTGCATATGCTACTGCAACAATACCACCTGTTAAGATAATTACGATATTCATGTACTCCACGTGTAAACGTGTAATATAAGCTTCAAGATTTGTTACTTTACGCATAACTCCTAATAAAGTTTGTACCATTGCAAATCCTGAAAAGATTGCCCCAGCTACGAAATAAGGAGGAAAAATTGTAGAGTGCCATCCTGGGTTAATAGATGTAGCAAAGTCAAAAGATACAATCGTGTGTACAGAAAGTACTAATGGAGTAGCTAAACCAGCTAATACTAATGATACTTCTTCAAAACGTTGCCAATCTTTTGCTCTACCAGACCATCCAAATGATAATAAAGCATATATCTTCTTTTGAAAAGGTTTAACTGCTCTATCACGTATTGTAGCAAAATCAGGTAGTAAACCAGTCCACCAGAAAACTAACGAAACTGATAAATAAGTTGAAATTGCAAATACATCCCATAAAAGCGGTGAGTTAAAGTTAACCCATAATGAACCGAATTGGTTTGGAATTGGTAATACCCAATATCCGTTCCATGGACGTCCCATGTGAATAATCGGGAACAATCCTGCTTGAAATACCGCAAAGATTGTCATTGCTTCAGCAGAACGGTTAATTGCCATTCTCCATTTTTGACGGAAAAGTAATAATACAGCAGAGATAAGTGTACCAGCGTGACCAATACCTACCCACCATACAAAGTTGGTAATATCCCATGCCCAACCAATGTTTTTACTTAATCCCCATACACCGATACCTGTTCCAACGGTGTAAAATATACATCCAAATCCCCATAACATTGCTGCTAAAGAGATATAGAATGCTACATACCAATTTTTATTGGCTTTACCTTCAATAGGTCTTGCGATATCCTCAGTAATATCGTGGTAACTTTTGTCACCCAAAATTAGAGGTTCTCTATAAGATGATTCGTAATGAGACGACATAATCTATATTCTTATTATTTTGTTATTATGCTTCGTTTGTATTTCTAACTTTTACTTGATAAACTACGTTTGGTTTTGTACCAATATAATCTAACACGTGGAAAGCTCTTTTATCTTCTTTTAACGCAGTAACAGTGTCTTCAGTATTATTAACATCTCCAAACACCATAGCTCCTGTAGAGCATGCTTGTGAACATGCAGTTTGGAACTCATCTTTACGTACAGCTCTACCTTCTTTTTTAGCTTTTAGGATAGTAGCTTGCGTCATTTGAATACACATAGAACATTTTTCCATAACTCCTCGAGAACGAACAACTACGTCTGGGTTTAATACCATTTTTCCGTATTCATTGTTCATATTGAAATCAAACTCATTGTTCTCTGCATAGTTAAACCAGTTGAAACGACGTACACGGTATGGACAGTTGTTTGCACAATAACGAGTACCTACACAACGGTTATAAGCCATTTGATTTTGACCTTGACGACCATGAGAAGTAGCTGCTACTGGACATACTGTTTCACATGGTGCGTGATTACAGTGCTGACACATCATAGGTTGAAAAGCTACCTGTGGATTTTCTGCTGGATTTTCTAAAGCATCAAATAATTCTCCTTTGCTAATTTGCAACACTTTTTCTGTGTACTTTCTTTCTAAGTCTTTATTAGCAATATTAGGGTTTTGAGCTTTGAACTCTTCCATAGTCATAGAAGCTTCAAATTGCTTATCTTCTACAGTTGATGAGTAGTAACGATCAATACGTAACCAATGCATATCTCTACCTACACGAACTTCATCTTTTCCTACAACAGGAACATTATTTTCTGCATGACATGCTACTACACAAGCCCCACATCCTGTACATGAAGTTAAATCAATAGACAAATTGAAATGGTGACCTAAACTTCTATCGTGATCATCCCATAAATCAATTGTACTTCCCTCTACCTCTTGGTGATCATAAGAAACCATGAATGGCTGGTTCCAAGTATGCTTAGGATCTAAAGATTTATTGTTAACATCAGCTAATGTTGCTTCTCTTAAAATATCATTTCTACCCGCTAAAGTACTTTGAACTTGGGTACAAGCAAATTTATGTGCTCCTGAAGTCTTTTCAATAGTAACACCGTACTGAACGTTGCTAGCGTTTATATAAAAAGGGTATGCATTAACACCTACTTGCATTTCTTCTTTTAACCCATGTTTTCTTCCATAACCAAGAGCTAAACCAAAAGATCCTTTAGCTTGACCTGGCTGAATAATTACAGGTATATTATTAACAGTAACACCATTTACTGTTACGTTAGCGTAATCACCATCTATAGCTCCGTTATCTCTTACTGGATTTTCATAACCTAACTCTTTTGCATCTGCAATAGACATTGTTAAGTAGTTATCCCAAGAAGCTCTAGTAATTGGATCTGGTAATTCTTGTAACCAAGGGTTGTTAGCCTGTTTTCCATCTCCTAAGGCAACTGAAGTATATAAATTCAATTCGAATTGAGATGGCTTTGTATTTTTATTTAATTCTGAAATTGCAGCTGATAAATCAACATCATTAACAGCAACTTCTGTTTGGTTTGATGATTTAAAGAAACCATCATGTAATGCTTTATTCCATGATGCTCCGTTTAATACATTATCGCTCCAGAACTCTTTTAAAGTATCATAATAATTTTTAGTGCTTCCCGTCCACTTTAATAAAACGTCTTGTATTTGACGAGAATTAAATAATGGAGCAATAGTAGGTTGAACTAAACTATACTTACCTTCAACAGCCATTACATCTCCCCAGCTCTCTAAGTTGTGTGGAGTTGGTAAAGCATATTGAGCTATGCTTGCTGTATCATCATCTTGAGTTGATAACGAAACAAACAAACTTGCTTTTTTAGCAGCATCTTCAAAACCTGGTAATGTATATACTGGATTTACATTGTAAGTAACTAATCCTTTAACAGACCCCGATTTTAAACCACTAATTAAATTAGCAACTTCAGTATCATTACCTTCACGAACGTAGCTTGGTGAAGCAACATCGATAACAGTACTTGCTAAAGCTTTATTAATCGCTAATGCTACTAATTGAGCATTTTTATCATTTAAACCAGTTAAAACAACACCTTTACTTCCTGATTTCTTTAATGTTTTTGCAAGTTTTTTCAACTCAGCATCTACAGGAGTAACTTTTGAAGGCTTGTTTTCACCAGTAATTAAATTATATAAGTTTATTAATGCATAAACCTGTTCAGATGGCTTAACAACTAAACGCTTATCTGCGTTAGCTCCAGCCATACTCATATTACTTTCTATTTGAACATGGTAAGACATTTTACCAGTTTCAGGTCTACGACCATCAGCATATGATTTCTCGTAACCACCTTGCCAATCTCCTAAGAAATCAGCTCCGATAGAAACAATAGTTTCTGCTTTAGAAAAATCGTAATTTGGTAAAGCACGTTTACCATACATAGCTTCAAATGCATCTGCAGTTCCACTTTCAGATACTGCATCATAAACTACATGCTTTACATTTGGATATTGAGCTATAAAATCAGCAATAACTTTTTCAGTAGATGGACTTGCTAAAGTACTAGTTAATAAAACTACTGGAGCGTTAGCTGCTTTTAATTCATTTAATTTAGCTACAATTTCTTTATCAGCATCAGCCCAAGATACTTGAGCGTCTCCTTTTCTTGGTTCTTTTAAACGTAATTTCTCATCGTATAACGACAAAACAGAAGCCTGAATACGAGCATTAGTTGCTCCACCAGCTTCTTTATTAGGCATAATTTGAATTGGACGTCCTTCGCGTGTTTTTACTAAAACATTTGCAAAATCAAAACCATCAGCAATTGTAGTTGCATACCAATCCGCAACACCTACAATTAAATCGTCTGGTTGAACAACGTATGGAATTGATTTTCGCACTGGACCTTCACAAGCTGCTAAGGAAGCAGCAGCAGTAGTAAACCCAACGTACTTTAAAAAATCTCTTCGAGAAGTAGAAGATGTTTCTAAGGTTTCTTTATCTCCTAAAAACTCATCTGTTGGAATCTCTTCTACAAACTCTGTATTACGTAGCGTTTCAACAACAGAACTACCTTTTAGTTCTTCAACACTTTGCCAGTATTTTTTGTTTGAAGCCATTTATATATGTGTTTTTCTACTTTCTAAATTATTAATAGTGGCACTTACCACACTCTTTTCCTCCTAACTGTGCAATCGTAACTTGATCTACACCGTACTTTTTAGCTAATTCTGCATGAATTTTAGCATAGTACTCATTCCCTTTCAAGTCT
This sequence comes from Tenacibaculum geojense, assembly GCF_042676005.1. NCBI lineage: Bacteria > Pseudomonadati > Bacteroidota > Flavobacteriia > Flavobacteriales > Flavobacteriaceae > Tenacibaculum > Tenacibaculum geojense. Next base: position 44,269 of record NZ_JBHTJR010000019.1, read on the forward strand.
ACTTTTGTTTGCTTGTGACAATCAATACACCAACCCATTGTTAACGGAGAATGTTGATACACTTCATCCATCTCCTGAATAGGACCATGACATTTTTGACAAGCAACACCTGCAACAGCAACGTGTTGTGAGTGGTTAAAGTAAGCAAAGTCTGGTAAATTATGAATTCTAACCCACTTAATTGGCTTTTGCTCACCAGTGTAAGCTAACTTATCTTTATCCCAACCTGCGGCATCATAAATCTTTTGAATTTCTTTATCTAAGTCAGCCTTAGTCAACACAGTTCCTCCATCTTCCAAAATAACTTTAGTATCTTCAGCTACCTCAGATATATTCATGTGACAGTTCATACAAATATTTACTGATGGAATACCAGAATGCTTACTATGCTTAGCTGCAGAGTGACAGTATTGACACTCAATTTTATTATCACCTGCGTGAATTTTATGTGAAAAAGCGATTGGCTGTATTGGCTGATACCCTTGATCTACACCTACTTTGAACAAAGTACCAAACAAGAAGTACGCACCAACTAAAGCAACAAAAATAACACCTAACACATGTAAAAATGTATTCTTTTTGATTCCAGCCCACAACTCAGCAGCCTGTCCCATTAAACCAGGAGTTTTTGGCGCCCCTCTTAACTCACTGATAGTTTTTAATAAACTTCCAATAATTAAGAACGCAACCACAATTGCAGCAGCTAAAATACCTAACAACCACTTTGGAGCAGCTTCTTTAACTTCTTGATCTTTAACTTTTGGATCTTGTGGACCTCCACCAATCTCACCTACAGTTGTGTAATATAAAATATCATCGATATTTTGATCTGACAACTGAGGAAAAGCAGTCATGTTTGACTGATTGTACTCTTCATAAATTGCAATTGCATCTTTGTCTCCAGAAGCTCTTAACGCAGCATTATCACGTATCCACGCTTTCAACCATTCGTTTGACCTTCTTTCTTCAACTCCCGCTAATGCAGGACCTACAAGTTTTTTATCTAATTTGTGACAAGATGCACAAAGAGACTTGAATAACTTTTTTCCTTCTTTCTGCCTCGCCGCATCAACCTCTTGAGAGCGCGCTGAAAAACTTAATAAAAAGACAATAAGGAAAGTAAAACTCTTTAAGAGTACTTGAGTAAATCTACTGTGATGTTTCACACTTTTCATACTATAAAATATAATTTTTGTATCTATTTTGGTACGATTTTTTCTATACTACCTAATTAAAAATAGGTGATAGAAACTCGCACAAAAGTACTACATATAACTAAATTGTGAAATGTTAAGAGAATCCTAATTTGTAATTTATACTTATTCTAAATAACATTTTAAAGCAATCTATTAGCCAACAAGTCGTTACTTTTGTATAAAGAACTAATTTATGAAAAAAAACAAGGCATTTTTAACGTTTATGCTATTTGCTTTGATGGGTTTACACTCATTATCAGCACAATCTAGCTATACAGACAACAAAAATATCAATAGTTTACTACAGAAAAAAAGAAGCTTTAATAAGAAAAATGGAGCTGGTTTTAGAATACAACTCTACAATGGTAGTGAAAAGAGAGCACGTAGTTTAAAAAGTAGTTTTGAAAGAGATTTTCCTGGTGTTTTTACTAAATTAACCTATGAACAACCTGATTGGAAAGTTCAGGTAGGTAGTTACAAAACAAAACTGGATGCTGATAGGGCATTAAATAAAATTAGAGAGAAATTTTCTGGTGCTTTTATACTAGAGATCTAAATATAAAAAAGCGAGTTTAAAACTCGCTTTTTTTATTAGTTTGTAGTACTAATGACTTCATTCTTTACAACATCTAATTTCACTAATAATTGTTTTATTTTAGAGAAAGATGCATCACTTAAAAATAAATCCAAATCGTAATAATTACCGTTTACCAGCAATTTATTAGGATTGACTGTCTGTATAACAGAATCTTCACCAACAATAGATTTTGATTTAAATGATTGAACCTTATTGTTAATGTAAGATTTTTCTGAAGCAGATAAATTATATACACCTTCTCCTTTTGGTGATTGATAAAACAGCTTACCTTCTTTTACAGATAACTTAACATTATTTTGTAAGTTTAGTAATTTTCTTTCTTGAGCATTAGTATTCCAAGTTAAAAAACTAATGCATATAACAAGTATCCATTTCATTATTGATAAATTTTATTTTCTTAAATATGAGTCGTCCTAAAATAGGTTGACAGTTTTAAAAAATATATTTAAACCAGAGAAGCTAGCTTCTCTGGT
>NZ_JBHTJR010000020.1:0-92567 GCF_042676005.1 Tenacibaculum geojense
ACCAGAGAAGCTAGCTTCTCTGGTTTAAATATATTTTTTAAAACTGTCAACCTATTTTAGGACGACTCACCATTCTTCTAATTTAGCATCATCAATAACATACTTTTTGTACTTACCGTCTTTATATCTGTGATAAATAAACACGGGCATTAATATAAATGCCATAAACATTACACCTAAACCCATTACTATTGGAGCTTTAACATGTTCTGTTTGTAATAAATATGTTCCTATAGCCATCCATATTAAAAAAACTATAAAAAGCGCTAAAACAACGTATTTCATATTAAAAAAATTTATTGCAAAGTTAAATAAAAAACCCTCAAAGCTATTTTGAGGGTTTTCTATAGTTTTTATAATAGAAAATTACATTTTCATTAACCAAGATCGCATATCAACTTCTTGTTTAATAATTGATCTTAGTTCGTCTATTTTCACACGCTTTTGTTCCATAGTATCTCTATGTCTAATGGTTACCGTGTTATCTTGTAATGTATCATGATCTACTGTGATACAAAATGGTGTTCCGTTAGCATCTTGTCGGCGGTATCTTCGTCCTACTGCATCTTTTTCATCATAAGAAACATTAAAATCCCATTTTAAATCTTCCATAATTTTACGTGCTACCTCTGGTAATCCGTCTTTTTTAACTAATGGTAAAATTGCTGCTTTTGTAGGCGCCAATACGGCTGGTAATTTTAATACTGTTCTTGTTGTATTGTTTTCTAGCTCTTCTTCTACTAATGAATTTGAGAAAACAGCCAAAAACATTCTATCTAAACCTATGGAAGTTTCAACTACATAAGGCACATAATTTTTATTGTCTTCATGATCGAAGTACTGTAATTTCTTCCCTGAAAATTCCTCATGTTGTTTTAAATCGAAATCTGTACGTGAATGGATTCCTTCTAACTCTTTAAATCCAAAAGGAAACTTAAACTCTATATCTGCAGCAGCATCTGCATAATGAGCTAATTTTTCATGGTCATGAAAACGATATTTATCTGCTCCCATACCTAATGATAAGTGCCACTTTAATCGTGTTTCTTTCCATTGTTCGTACCAATCTTTTTGTGTACCTGGCTTTACAAAAAATTGCATTTCCATTTGTTCAAATTCACGCATTCTAAAAATAAACTGACGTGCAACAATTTCATTACGGAAAGCTTTTCCTGTTTGTGCGATTCCAAAAGGAATTTTCATTCTTCCAGTTTTTTGCACATTTAAAAAGTTTACAAAAATACCTTGTGCTGTTTCAGGACGTAAATAAACTTGCATAGAACTGTCTGCAGAAGCTCCTAATTGAGTTCCAAACATTAAATTAAATTGCTTAACATCCGTCCAGTTTTTACTTCCAGATAATGGACATGCAATCTCTAATTCTTCTATTAATAACTTTACATCTGCTAAATCTTCATTTTCTAAAGACTTTGCTAATCTAGATAAAATAGTATTTATTTTTTCTTGATATCCTAATACTCTACCATTCGTAGAAACAAATTCTTCTTTGTTAAAGGCGTCTCCAAAGCGTTTTTCAGCTTTTTTAACTTCTTTTTCAATTTTAGCTTCAATTTTAGCACAATAATCTTCTACTAAAACATCTGCTCTATATCTTTTTTTACTGTCTTTGTTATCAATTAAAGGGTCATTAAAAGCATCTACGTGACCAGAAGCTTTCCATGTAGTAGGATGCATTAAAATTGAAGCATCTAAACCTACAATATTTTCATGCATTTGTACCATGGCTTTCCACCAGTACTCTCTAATATTCTTTTTTAATTCTACACCATTTTGTGCATAATCATATACCGCACTTAAACCGTCATAAATTTCTGATGATTGAAAAATATAACCGTATTCTTTAGCGTGTGATATTACCTTTTTAAATTGATCTTCTTGTTTTGCCATAGTGCAAAAATAAATTAATTACCTAAATATTTACATTCAAAAACATACATTTGTGAACAATTGCTAATTAACTGTTTTTATTAAGACTATGAAAAAAAAGTACTTTATTTTCTATTTATTTTTTGTTTTTCAATACTGTATTAAAGCTCAGGTTACTAAAACACCTGCTGCATCATGGATTCAATTAACAAATTATGATGTAAATCCTAAGGTAAACGAGGAAGATATTGCTGGTGGAAGTTTAATTTTATTGTATGATGAACAAATTGATATTGATAAACAAGAAAGCTATTTTAAAAAGCAATTAAGATTACCGAAAATGTTGGTGTTCAATCTTCATCAGCATTAAATATATCATATGATCCAAATTATCAAACTCTTGAAGTAAATTCTTTAAACATCATTAGAAATGGTGAAAAAATTGACAAACTTAAAACCACTGATTTCAATGTAATTAGAAGAGAATTAAATGCAGAAAACTATATTTATGACGGCTCTTTATCTGCTATGACAAATATTTCTGATGTTAGAGTTGGAGATGTTATTGAATACAGTTATACAATAAAAGGATTTAATCCAATACATAAAGGCAAGTTTTCTACAAGTTTTAGCTTAGAAACTTCTCAGCCTGTTGGTAAAATGAGTGTTATTTTACACAGTAAAAAACCTTTAAAAACAAAACTTTTTAATTCTGAAGAAAAGCTTAAAGTAAATAAAAACAATAGAGGCTTTACGTATTCTTATGTGAAAAATAACATTCCTGCATTTGAATATGAAGACAACACACCATCTTGGCATATAAGTGCTGGCTTACTGGATATTTCGAACTATAATAATTGGAAAGATGTTGTTGATTGGGGAGTAACCGTATTTAAAGACAACAAAAACTTATCAGCATCATTAAAAAAGAAAATAAATCAGATTGATAATAATGAGGAATTTGAAGGCAATAAAATTAAAAAAGTTATAGATTTTGTTCAAAATGACATTCGTTATTTAGGCTTAGAAAGTGGAATTGGTGCTTATAAGCCCTTTCACCCTAACAAAGTATTTGCACAACGCTATGGAGATTGTAAAGATAAAAGTTTACTTGTAGCAACTATGCTGAACAAAATGGGGATTGAAGCTTACCCAATGTTAGTAAATACTTATTTAAAAACTACTATTAATGATTTGTTACCATCTGCTCAAGTATTTGACCATTGTGTAGTTAAAGTGATTGATAGTGAGAAAAATGAACTGTATTACGATCCTACTATATCAAATCAGGGTGGTACTTATAAAAACATAACTTTTCCTAATTACAAATACGGTTTGGTATTAAAAAAAGGGAATACAAAGCTTGATGAAATTACAGCCACGCAAGAAAATTTAGTAGAAGTAACAGATAATTTTCTTATTAATAAAGAGACTCAAAGTGCTATACTAAACGTAACTACAGTTTATTACGATAGTGAAGCTGACGGCATAAGAGAGTATTATAAAAACAACAGTAAAACATCTATAAAAAAAGAATATGAAAGTTATTATGCTAAGTATTATTCTGGTATCAAAAGTAGAGAAACACCAGAGTTTTTAGACAATATTGAAAACAATACCATTACTGTTATAGAATCTTACCAAATTGATAGTATTTGGAAACCCTCTCAGTATGAAGAAAAACAATTAACAGCAGATTTTTATCCGTATTCTATTCTAGACATGTTAAGTATGCCCAATGAGGATGAAAGAACAACTCCTTATTACTTAACATACCCAACAAAAAGAAAACATACTACAATTATAAAAATGCCTGGACATTGGGAAGTTGAGAATTCTGAGGTTAATATTGATAATAATAACCTTACTTTTAATCAAACCGTTAACTACGACCCTTATAATTATATAATAACCCTAGAGACAACATTTAAAACATTAAAAGATCATGTTAGTGTTAATGAGTTTGAAAAATTTAATCAAGGATTAAAAAAAATAGATAATTCAATAGGTTATAGTTTATGGATGTACGGTAATGGCACAAATTCTTCAGTTAAATGGGCATCTATATTTGGACCTATACTTTTTATAATCTTACTAATTATTTATGTTTTTATAGCTGTTAAAATATATCAATATGACCCTATACCTACAGTTGAATCTTATTTTGAAAAAAACAAACAAATAGGTGGATGGCTTGGATTAATAGGTTTAGGGTTATGTATTTCCCCTTTAAGGGTTATGGTTGATTTGATAAACAATCCTATTTATATGACCGGTGACTGGATAATTTTAGGTGGCGATAGCAATAGTACACTTTCAATGTTACTTTTCTTTGAGCTTTTATTTAATACATTTATTATAGTGTTTTATCCATTAGCGATTATCTTATTTTTTAAGAAGAGAAGTAGTTTTCCTAAAATATACTCAATCTTTTTAGTTGGAAATTTACTATTTGTATTTTTTGATTTACTAATAGCAAACAGTGTAAATGACATAAATGTTTTTGATACTGAAAATATAAATTCACTCCTAAAAGTCTTTATTTCTACATCATTAATAGCACCTTACTTACTATTTTCTGAAAGGTCTAAAGAAACATTTATACAACGTTTAAAACCAAAAAAAGAGGAAGTTTAAACTTCCTCTTTTTTTTGGTTTATTATGTGTATCATTATTTTAGTTTAACAGATGTGTTTCCTGAAAAAACTCCATCTACAAATACATTTACAATGTACTCACCACTTTTTATAGCATCTCTATTTACTAGAGTAAGTGACATAACATTTAATTCATTATTGTCATAATTAGCTTTAATTTCATCACTATATTCAATTTCTAAACCATTTTCTAACTTGGTAACATCTTCTGCTGCTATCACATTTTTATCCAAATCGTGAATTTGAACATGAATTGTTTTACTTCCTGGGATAGTGAACTCATTTTCTGGTAACTTAAAGTTTACTCTAAAGGCATCTGTTCTACTAGATCTTGTAGTTGATGTTAAACGACCACTGCTTCTTTCCTTTAATGCTGTAACAACAATATTTTCTGCTTTTAAAGCACCAGCATAGTTAATCTTAGCTTGTAATCCTTCAGCATACTTTAATAAAGAATCGTTGCGAGTTGCTAATTGTTTAGAAATAGAATCTTGTAAACTAAGCTCTCTAGTTACAGCTAGTTTAGCTTCTTCTAATTCTTTATTTAACATATTTAATGAATCAACTTTGTTAAATAAAATTCTGTTTTGTCGTTCTAAAGTAGCAACTTGGCGTCGATACTTTCTAATTAAATCGAAGTTGTTAGTTTCTAACTTTTTGACAGAATCACGTAAAGCAATAATTTTGTTTACTTCTCTAATTAATCTTTTAGATAATTCTTTCTTTTTAACAGATAAATCTTTGTAATCTGCGATAATTTCGTCTAATTCTTCTTGAAGTGCGACTTTTTCGTCAATAAACGCTTTATTTAAACGTTGATAGTCTGAGTGTTTTTTGTAACTAAACAAAGACAAGCCAAATAGTATTAGTATTAAAAAATACAATAACTTGTTGTTTTTGTCGGGGGATTGATTCATTATGTTTACGATTAGGGGGTTAATATATCATATGTTAATTCAAATACTTTTTACATAAACAATTAATTTGGGCTCAAAATAGCAATTTTATTTGAGTTCTAAAACTCTATTTCCAATTAATACTCCATCTAGATATACATTTACTGTATATTTTCCTTCATGAATAATTTTACTATCAACTTCTGCAAGGGACACAAAAGAAATTTCTTTTTTATCGTAGTTCACATTAAATACATCACTATACAACAAACGCTTTCCATTCTTTAATATTGTATTACCATCAGCAGAAATTACATTTTTGTTTTCATCTATTATACTCACATACAGTTTTTTAACTTCAGATTTAGCATACTCATTGGCTAAAAAAGTAAGATTAATTTTAAAAGCGTCTGTACGTTTAGAACGGGATGTTGTGGTATATTTTCCACCACTCTTTCTTTTCATTGCTATAATTTCCAAACCATCAATTTCAACAGTAGATACTTTATCAATTGTACTTTCAAGTTCCTTATTAGTATGTTTTAAGTTAACATATCTTTTGGCAATTTTCTTATTGATGTTTGTTTGTTTATTTAATTCCTGACGCACACTAATGTTTTCTACTTGCAACAAACCATTAACCTGGTTTAATGAATCTACTTGTGCAAATAATAATCTATTTTCTTTCTCTAAAGTCGAGATTCGCTTTCTGAAACCTCTAATCAAACCATAATTTTCTTCTGAAAGGTTTTTTACAGAGTCTTTAAGGTTCACAATAATTGTACGTTTTTCTCTTAAACTTGAAGATACTTCTATTTTCTGACTAATAACCTCGTCATAGTCAGTAATAATTTTATTAAGTTCTAATTCAAGCTCTTTTTTTTCGTCATTAAATGCTTCTTGTAGTTTGTGGTAATCAGTTGCATTTAAATACGATAAAAAACCAATAGCTAAAATTAAAACCAACAATAATATAATGATGCCTCTGTTTTTATTTTTTGAGCTCATTTTTGGGGATAATTAATGTGGTAGTTCCGTATACTGGCAGCTAAAATACTATTTTTTAGCACATTTGTATATAAAAGCTGGTGGAAAATTTAATAACTCAAAGCTTAAACTTACGTTATTACCAAAAATCTCTTTAAGTTTTCCATAGTATGAAAGGCTGTATTGAAACTGGGTGAAGTATCCTTTTTGCTTCAAAATTTTATAGGAAGCTTTTAAAATAGTACTCGAAATTTCTTTAGGTATAATAGTAAGAGGTAAACTTGAAACTACATAATCTGCTTGTTTAAAGCCTAGTTTATGTATTTCTTCCTCAATATCTTCTGCAGAAACATTTAATACGGTTAATTGTGGATGCGCTATTTTTTGAAGCTCTTTGTAAAAAGAATCGTTTATTTCAAAACAAACTAAATGTGTATTTGGTTTAATTTTTTTTAAAATGTGCTTTGTAATAGCTCCATTACCTGGGCCTAACTCTACAATTAACTTAGTATCACTAAAATTTACGGGCTCTAGTAATTCATTAGCTAAAAAACGTGAGCTGGGTGTAACAGTGCCAGATGTTTTGTAGTTTTTTAAAGCTTCTTTAAAAAAATTAAATTTTCTACTCAAAATTAATAACCTTTCTTTTTTGTATATTCATAGAATATTACAGCAAATATGCAATTTTTAAAAGACATTACACGACTGTTTTATCCTGAATTATGTGTGAATTGTAATAATAATCTTTATGACAATGAATTAATACTTTGTACCAGTTGTAATTTTAATTTACCACTATTAATTATAAACGATTATAGTAACAATTTTGTTACACAGTGTTTCTATGGAAAAATTCCTGTTAAACTTGGAGCATCTTTATTGGCTTTTAAAAAAGAGAACAGTACACAGCAAATTATTCATGATTTAAAATATAAAAACAATCAAGAGGTTGGTAATTTTTTGGGTTACTTACTAGGTAAACAGTTAAAAGAAAGTACAAAATTTTCTAACATAGATTATATAATTCCTGTTCCCTTACATGTCAAAAAATTACAGCAAAGAGGTTACAATCAGGTAACAACTTTTGCAAACACAATAGCTAACGAACTTAATACAAAAGTGAATACTCAAGTTTTAAAACGAGTAAATAAAAATACGTCGCAAACATTTAAAAACCGTTTTGAACGTTTTTCTGATACCAACACAACATTTGAAATCACCGATACTAACACTTTAATAAACAAGCATGTTTTACTGGTTGATGATGTAATTACAACAGGTGCAACTCTTGAAGCTTGTTGCAACGAACTGTTAAAAACTAAAAATATTACTATAAGCATAGCAACCATGGCTTTTACAGAAAAATCATAGTAGTTTTTTACTTACTTTTGAACTTTAACTAAAAACACACCCGTGAAGTTATCTAATCAATTATTAATTATTGTTGGTTTTATTGGTATTGTAAGTAGTTGTGCAAGAAAAGGTAGACCACAAGGTGGACCTAAAGATGAAACTGCTCCAATAATGGTTATTGCAAAACCACCACATGAAACAACTAACTTTGAAGAAAAAACCATCAAAATTTATTTTGATGAATATATTGTTTTAAAAGACTTAAATAAACAATTAGTAATTTCACCACCTCTAAAAAATCCGCCTTTAATAACTCCACAAGGAACTCCAAGTAAATTTATTAGTATTAAACTACTTGATACACTTAAGCCCAATACTACGTATACATTTAACTTTGGTAGTGCAGTACAAGATAACAATGAGAATAATAAGTTAGAAAATTTTAAGTACGTATTTTCTACCGGAAATTATATTGACTCCTTAACTACTCAAGGAACTGTTGCTGATGCAATATCTCCGAAACTTAAAAAAAACATTAGTGTTTTATTGTACGAAATAGATAGTACTTATACAGACTCTATAGTATACAAACAAAAACCAAGTTATGTTGCAAATACTGCTGATTCTTTAAATTACAAATTCACTAATTTAAAACAAGGAAAGTATTATGTTGTTGGATTAGATGAAACTTCAACAGATTATATTTTTAATCCTAAAACAGATAAAATTGGTTTTATAATTGATACTATTAACCTTCCTAAAGATTCAATTATTAAAAAACCATTAACCGTATTTAAAGAAGAACAAAAATTTAACTTTAAGAGAGGAAAAGAAGCTGTTAAGGGAAGAATAGAGTTTGGATTTGAAGGAAAACAAACCGATTTTAATGTTAAATTACTATCTAAAGTACCTGATACCTTTAAAGCCTTCACACAGCTTCAACAAGATAAAGACACTTTAAACTACTGGCATACTCCAATTGAAGCTGACTCTTTATTGTTTGAGGTTAAAAACAACGCTTTTTTAGATACAGTGACTGTTTTTTTACGTAAAGAAAAAATTGATTCATTAGCCGTTAATTCTAATGTAAGCAATGTGTTGCATTTAAATGACACCTTATTTTTAACAACCAACACTCCTATTACTAAAATAGATACTACTAAGTTTTCTTTAGTTGATAAAGACACTGTTTCAGTAACTCATCAAATCAAACAAAAATCAATTAATAAAATAGCGGTTCTTTTTGAAGCAAAACCAAAAAACAGGTACACGTTAGACGTGTTACCAAAAGCAATTACTGATTTATTTGAGGTTGCAAATGATAGCTTAAACTATAAATTTGGAACTAAAGATACCGAAGATTATGGAAGTATTACTTTAACAGTAGATAAAAAAGTAGAAAGCCCTGTGATAATAGAACTATTAATAAAAGATAAAGTTGTAAAAACTAGTTATATCAAAAATAGCCAAATAGTAACTTTTGATCTTTTAGAGCCTAAAGAGTACACTATTAGAGCAATTATAGACGCTAATGGAAATAACCAATGGGATACAGGTAACTTTTTAAACAAGACACAGCCTGAAAAAATAATTTACTTCGATAAACAACCACAAGTTAGAGCCAATTGGTCCATAAATGAGAATTTTATAATTGAATAAAAAAAGTCCGAAGTTGAACTTCGGACTTTTTTATTAGTTATTTTTTTTAGACCACGTATCTCGTAATCCAACTGTTTTATTAAAAACTAGTTTCTCTGGAGTACTATCATCATCTACATTAAAGTAACCTAAACGTTGAAACTGGAATCGATCTCCAATAGCAGCTGTTTGTAAACTAGGTTCAACATATGCAGTAATTACCTGTAAAGATTCAGGATTTAAAAACTCCATAAAATCTTTGTCTTTATGTCCATCTGGTGCTTCATCAGAAAATAATCTGTCATAAACTCTAACTTCTGCTGGAACTGCATGTTGTTTAGATACCCAATGTAAAGTTCCTTTAACCTTACGTTGACTTTCTTCAGTACCGCTTCCTGATTTACTTAAAGGATCGTAAGTACAATGAATTTCGGTAATATTACCGTTTTCATCTTTTACACAACTTTCTCCCTTAATAATATAAGCGTTTTTTAAACGTACTTCTTTACCAATACTTAGTCTGAAATACTTTCTATTTGCTTCTTCTTTAAAATCGTTTCTTTCTATGTACAGCTCACGAGAAAATGGCACTTCTCTGGTTCCAGCATCCATTTCCGGATTGTTTTCAGCAATTAAAATCTCTTCTTGACCTTCTGGGTAGTTGGTAATTACTAATTTAACAGGATCTAGTACTGCCATTACACGATTAGCCGTTTTGTTTAAATCTTCACGAATTTTAAACTCTAATAATGCAACATCAATTAAATTTTCTCTTTTAGAAACTCCAACCGTTTCAACAAAATTCCTAATAGCTGCAGGTGTATACCCTCTTCTTCTCAAACCAGAAATTGTTGGCATTCTTGGATCATCCCAGCCAGAAACAATACCTTCTTCTACTAATTTTAACAACTTACGCTTACTCATAATAGTATAGCTTAAGTTTAAACGTGAAAATTCACGTTGTTTAGGTGTTAATGGAAATGCTTCTTTACTGTAATTGTAAACATTATCTCTAAACCAATTGTATAAATCTCTGTGAGGTTTAAACTCTAAAGAACATAATGAATGAGATACTTGTTCAATATAATCACTCTCTCCATGTGTCCAATCGTACATAGGATAAATAACCCAATCATTTCCTGTTCTATGATGTGCTTTATGTAAAATTCTATACATAATAGGATCACGCAATAACATGTTTGGTGAAGCCATATCTATTTTAGCACGTAAAACATGAGTACCTTCTTCGAACTCACCTTTTTTCATTTTTTCAAAAAGATTAAGGTTTTCTTCAACAGATCGGTCTCTAAACGGACTGTTTGTTCCTGGTTCTGTAGGTGTGCCTTTTTGGCTTGCCATTTCTTCAGATGATTGGCTATCTACATAAGCTTTATCATCTTTAATTAATTGAACTGCCCAATCATATAATTGTTGAAAATAATCAGAAGAATAACACTCTTTATCCCATTGGTAACCTAACCATGCAACATCTTTTTTTATAGCATCTACGTAAGCTTGCTCTTCTTTTGCTGGGTTAGTATCGTCAAAACGAAGGTTTACAGGTGCGTTATATTTTTCTCCTAAACCAAAACTAATTCCTATAGCTTTTGTATGACCTATATGAAGGTAACCATTAGGTTCTGGCGGAAATCGAAAACGTAAATTTTCTTTTGGCATTCCGTTAGCTAAATCTTCTTCAATAATTTGTTCTATGAAGTTTAATGATTTTTTTTCTTCTGACATCTTCTTTGTTAATTGAATCAACAAAATTAATTAAAATTACAATGCTATCAACTACTATTTTATGGGTTTTACCATTGGTTTTATGCTCTTTTTACTATCGCTTTAATTTCTTCTGAGGAAAGTATGGTAATTTGTGGTTTTTCTGATGCCAATTTATACATGCATTCTGCAATGGTTTTAGCAGGGATGGATCTGTATTTTTTTATTGATCCAACTAACAATGGATTAACTAATTTCATAAAAACATTACTAAGATCTTCTAAAAACCTTTTTTCTTGTCGGTTACCAGAAATTAATGAAGGTCTAAGTATATAAGTGTTTTTTACTTGATAACGGAGTACTTCTTCTTCCATCTCTCCCTTTGTTTTATTGTAAAAAATAGTACTGTTTTTATTAGCTCCTAATGCAGAAACTACCGCAAAAAACGGGATGTTATTTTCTTTACACAATGCAGCTGCTTTGGTTGGTATTCCATAATCTATTTGCTTGTATAATACTTCATCATTAGTTTTAGCTTTGGTGGTTCCTATGCAACAAAAAACCTCATCAGCATGAAACCTGTTTTTAAAATCTTCAAGATGAATAATATCTCCTAAATGCTCTTCAATTTTAGGATTTGATAATTTCGCCGAGCTTCTAGAAAATAATTTTATTGTTGAATATGAATCGTCTAATAAAAGCTTATTTAATAATAAACCTCCAACTAACCCTGTTCCGCCTAATATAATAGCTGTTTTCCCCACTTTAGTTTGTTTGATAACGTAAAAGAGCAGTGATTTACCACTGCTCTTTTATATTGTTGATATTCTAAAATTACTTAGAAAATGTATTGTTTAATCTATTAACATCTGCCATAAACCCTTTTGGATCTATAACTACAGATTTTACTTCTTTACTAACATTAAACGTATATGTTGGATACGCCCATCCCCAATCTTTTAACGTAGTTACTTCACCTGGTTTGCATCCTCTCATCATTTCTAATGGAATATTAAATAATTCTGCTGTACCATCAGTATAAGTTACCTGAACATCTAAAGGCATTGGCATAGCTCCAACGCGTTCTAAAGTTATTTGTTTATTATTAACCAGCTTTACACCGTAATCTATGGTATTGGTTGTTTGTGTCCATTCATTTAAATACCAATCTAAATGTATACCTGATACTTTTTCTGCAGTTCTTTTGATATCGTTTGGCGTTGGATGTTTAAAAGAAAAGTCATTAAAGTATTTTTTTAATGTTTTTGCTACGTTCTCTTCTCCAATAATATACTCTAACTGACTTAAGAAAATATTCCCTTTACTGTAACTTGCTATACCGTATGCTAAATTAGTCTCATATCTATCTGCATGTGTTGTTAAAGGCTTTTCTTTACCTGTTTTTATTAAGTATTCGTAACCTTGGTAAGAGCCTAAATGTGGATTCGCTTTATTCTTACCTAAAATATCATTTTCTGCCTTATTAGAAATATAAGTAGTAAACCCTTCGTCCATCCAAGGATGCTTGCTTTCATTAGTTGCTAATAAAAACTGAAACCATGTATGTGCTAACTCATGAGCAGTAACTCCAAACAAGCTCCCCCAACTTCTTTTTCCAGTAATTAGGGTGCATTGTGCGTATTCCATACCACCATCTCCTCCTTGAATTACGGAGTATTGTTTATATGGATATGGACCAATATGATCACTAAAATACTTTAACAACTCTGCTGTTTTAGGTTGTAATTTCTTCCAGTTTTCTTTGTATTTTTTTTCTAATGTTTTTTTGTACAAAAAATGAAGCTTTACATTATTTTCTGTAGTAAAAATATCATGCTGATATTCTGGATCTGCTGCCCAAGTAAAATCGTGAATATTATTTCCTTTAAACTTCCAAGTTAGCTTTTTTCCTTTTGGTAATTTTAATTTTTTAGAAGCATCTTCATAACCATGACCTACTTCTTGAGGGTTTTGAAGTGTACCTGTAGCACCTACAACGTAGTTTTTATCTATATGTAATGTAACATCAAAATTTCCCCAAACACCATGAAATTCTCTTGCAATATATGGTGGAGTATGCCATCCTTCAAAATCATATTCCGCCATTTTAGGATACCATTGCGTCATTGATAACGCTACACCTTCTTTACTATTTCTTCCAGATCTTCTAATTTGTAATGGTACTTGGCCGTCAAATTCCATTTCAAAAGTTACCGTTTCTCCTGATTTAATTGGCGAGTTTAACGTTACCTCTAAAATAGTCCCTACAGTTTCATAAGTAACTGGCTTTCCATTTTGACTTAATGAATTAACTTTAATATATCCTATTTCATTAGGACTAAGTTTAGCTATTCTACTTTCATACTTAGGTGCTTGTTTAGAACCTAAATTATTTACCATTCTACCATCTGGATCTGCAATATCTTGTAAACGCGCATCCATTTGTGAGTTTGGTTGAAACGCATTGAAATAAAGATGGTAAAAAACCTTATCTAAATCGTCTGGAGAGTTGTTTGTATAATTTAACTTTTGTTTTCCTCTATACTGAAACTTTTTAACATCCATATCAATATCCATGGTATAATCAGCTTTTTGTTGCCAATACCCGTTATTGTTATGAGAGGTTTCTTGAGCTGTTGCGACACAAGCAAACATCAATATTAAAGAAATTGAATAAATAATTTTTCTCATAAATTGTTAGTTTTAAAAAAGAAAAAAGAGCATTTTACAATGCTCTTTCTTATAATTTGAATGTGGTTTATCTTCCGTTAACCATTCTGTCAGCCATACGTAATGCGTTATATGCATTTACTACACGACCAGAAACTGATAAACTTGAAAAAGGTACTAGTTCGCCTTCTGGATTCTCTCTAGATTGTGAACCTGGTTTTACTACATTTAAGTCTATTTTTATACCAGAATTCATTAAAATTCTTTTTACTTGTGAAGCTGTTAATTCTGGATAATAAGACCTTACTAAAGCAGCTACACCTGCAGTAGCTGGAGACGCCATAGAAGTACCACTTATACTTTGATAATCATTATCTGGGAATGTTGCATAAATTTGAACTCCAGGAGCAAAAACATCTACATTCTTTTTACCATAATTAGAGAAGCTTGCTGGTAAATTTTTTGAAAAATTAGAACTCATAGCTCCAACGGTTAAAAAATTATCTGATACTTCATTTAATAAATCTGGAGCATCATTTGGATATGTTTTTTCAACATCAATATTTTCACCTGAGTTACCTGCTGCATTTACTATTAAAACATCATGTTTTGCTGCATACTTAATTGCATCGTAAACCCATTCTTTTTGTGGTGAATATCCTTTACCAAAACTTGTGTTAATAACCTTGGCACCATTATCAACTGCATAGCGTATACCTAAAGCAACATCTTTGTCATACTCATCACCGTCTGGCACAGCACGAACAGCCATAATTTTAACATTTGATGCTACACCATTCATACCAACTCCGTTATTTCTAACAGCACCAATAATCCCTGATACGTGAGTACCATGAGATTCTCCTTTTTTCGTATGACCTGTATTATTATCTCCGTAACCAGGGCTATCATTAATGTCATTTGGGTTGTCACCAAGAACGCTTCTGTAGTCTGTTTTTAAGCTTTCTCCGCTTATTGTTTTCTCAGCTGAATCAACAAGTTTAGTTAACTCTTCTTTAGCAGCTGCTAAAGATGGTAATCCGTAAGAAAACATTTGTAAAGCTGTTTGTTTTGCTAAATTTAACTCAGCATCTGAAGTATTAATAGCAGCTACTTCTTGATTAGTATAATCTGCTTTGTCAAAATATTTTTGTAAAATATTATCTGCTTTGGTTACTCCTCCTAAAATAGTACCGTAACGAGATTTATTTGTTTTAGCTTTATCTACTTCTTTTTTATAAAACTCTTTTACTTCAGCTACTGTAGCAGCATCTGCAATAGAAGGGTCTTTTAAAATACGTTCGTACTCTAAATTCTCTTTGTATATTTTTCCTAAAAAGTTCCAACCGTTAATATCATCTACATAACCATTTTTGTCATCGTCAATATTATTTCCTGGAACTTCATCAGTATTAACCCAAGCATTTGCTTTTAAATCTTCATGCTTTAAGTCGGTTCCGCTATCTACTACTCCAACTACTACTTCTACTCCGGTTTTTCCTTTTAAAAATTCATAGGCTTTATTAACACTCATACCAGGAATGGTATCAGTAGCTAAATCTAAATGCATCCAGTTATTTTTTTCTGTATCTGTTAACTCGGCTTTTTTAGCAGGAATGTTAATAGCTACGTTAGAACCTTGCGGTACTGGTATTTTACTCACAGTTTTACAACTAGCTAACATTGCCATTGCTACTGTTGAATAAAAAACAGGTTTTAAAATTCTCATAATCTGTCTCTTAATTAAATATATCGGTAAATTTGTGTGTTTGTTTTACTCTTACTCCTTTTTCTGTGTGTTGTACTGTTATTAGTTCATTTTGAGCATCATGCTCTAAAAACAAATAAAAATTATTGTCTGCAGCTTCTTTTAAAAAGGCTTCTTTTTCTTTTAAGGTAAGTAATGGCCTAGTATCATATCCCATTACATACGGAAGTGGAACATGACCTGCTGTTGGCAATAAATCTGCCATAAAAACTATGGTTTTATCTTGGTATTGTAGTTTTGGTAACATTTGCTTTTCTGTGTGACCATCTTTAAACAATACATCAAAACCTACATAATCTTTTGCATTTAAGTGTAAAAAATTAAGCTGTCCACTTTCTTGGATTGGTAAAATGTTTTCTGATAAGAAAGAGGCTTTTTCTCTTGCATTAGGATTCACTGCCCAATCCCAATGGCGTTGATTACTCCAAAAACGAGCATTTTTAAAAGCTGGTTCATAACCTGTTCTTTCTTTATTCCATTGAATTGCTCCTCCGCAATGATCAAAATGTAAGTGTGTTAAAAATACATCTGTAATATCATCTCTGTGAAAACCGTATTTTGCCAATGAGCTATCTAAAGTAGCATCTCCATACAAATAGTAATAACCAAAAAACTTGTCTGTTTGTTTGTTTCCAATACCTGTATCAATTAAAGTCAACCTGTCGCCATCTTCAATAAGCATACAACGCATGGTCATTTCAATCATATTGTTAGCATCTGCAGGGTTCGTTCTTTGCCATAATGATTTAGGCACAACACCAAACATTGCACCACCATCTAACTTAAAATTTCCGGTTTCAATAGGATATATACGCATAATTAACAAAGATGCATTTTTTTTATGATATCTTTTGTTAATAAAATTAAAAAATACAACGATTTAGTAACGTTGTTTTGAAACTAAAAAGGTTGCTCTAATAAAAATCCAATAGTAAAATTACCATCATTAAAAAAGATAACCTCCTCACATTTAGTAGTCTCTACTATTGCTTTGTAAATATTTAAGCCCGATTGCACCTTTTTACCTTTAATTGCAGCTAAATTATTGTAGTGATTAGCATTATTACTTAATGGTATGTACGATTTTTTTTGATTTAAATCTGGTGAGGCCATTTGATACGGAACACCTCCTAAAATAAAACAATACTTACTTTTATGTTTTGGCACCTTAGATGCAATTTTAGAAACCTCTTCATAAACTTCTTCATCATAAGCTCCTTTTTGATGGTATTTAGATCCGTGAGTTTCTAAACCTATTACAATAGAATCTTTTAAAAATGAAATTTTTGTATTTCCTGAACCTAGGTCCACAACAAACGAGTTTTCATGATATCCTTTTGGTAATGCTGATTTTAGTGCAAATTTAGCTTCTTCATGAGGTGAAACTACTTTTACTTCATGACCAATATTTTTAAGTTCATTAACCATTAATTTTGTTAAATCTTCTTTAATAGCTCCTGAACTAACTACAAAATGTATTGCTGATGAATCTAAACCTTTATGAAGTAATTTTTGGATATAATCTTGTAATTTTTGATTAATTACATGGGTATTTGTCATTCCCTCAGAAATCAAACTAACTCCGTATTCTCTATCTTTTAAAATCCAATTTTTATTTTTATCAACTTCTATAACAAATGAATTAAAACCAGACGTACCTAATTCTACAACTCCTTTTAACTTACCTTGTACAGGTTTTGTTGGAGTATATATAAAGGTTGTCTGTTGCTTTTTTGAATGTGTTTTTTGTTTACAAGAAAACATACCTAAAAAGCATAACAAAAGCATACTAAATTGTACTGTTTGTTTCATTAAACTTAATTATGTGTAGGGTTAATAGTAGTATAAATTAAGTTATTCAAGCGTAAATATATAAACTTAAGTTTAGTAAACGCTATAATGTATATTAAATAAAATAAATAATGGTGTAGGTTTTAATATGGTTGTTCCAACAAAAAACCAATTGTAAAATTAGCATCCCAATCAAAAACAACGGTATTAGTTTGAGAAGCTTCATTAATAGCTTTAAAAATATTTAATCCACATGCTACTTTTTTTCCTTTCTTACCCACAACCTCTTCATAAGTTGAAATATCCTTATTTAAAACAGTATATCTTTCGTTTCCTTTTCTTAAAGACTTAGCCATTTGATATGGAACACCTCCAATTATAAAACTCTGAATTAAACGTTGTTTGGGTAATGTTTTAGTTCTAGTATAAACATCATCATAAACAATTTTATCTTCAATGTTTTTTAAAAAATACTTTGCTCCATAAGTTTCTAAACCTATAATTTTATCCTCATTAACGTATGAAATTTTTGTATTTCCAGATCCTATGTCTATCACAAAAGCGGTTTGTTCATATTTTTGAGGTAATACTGCTTTTAAAGCATACTGCGCTTCTTGTTCTGCTGTAACATCATTTACAACATACCCCATTTTATTTAATGCCGCTTTTATATTTTTTGTGATATTTACCTTTGCTGCTCCTGAACTGATTACAAAGTGAATTTGATCTGCCTCTACTCCAAAATCAATAATATTTTGGATATATTTTTTTAATTTATTTTGAATTTCTAATGCGTTTGTAGCAGATTCAGCTACAAAGCTATTTCCATATTCTTTATGTTTAATCTCCCAATTTTTATCTGCATCAACATTTATTATAAAAGAATTAAACCCCGAAGCTCCTAACTCTACAACACCTTTTAATTTTCCATTTATTGGTTTTATAGGTTGGTATTTAAATTCTGATTTTTTTGATCCTGATACTATTTGATCTTGAAAGACAATTGTAGACTTTTTAAATAACGAATCATTTTCAATCTTTTTCACCCATGACACAAGACTAAAAACTGTTACTATAAAAATGATTAAAAAGGAAAACCTTTTCATTATATGTTAGATTTAATTGAATTGATAATTTGTTTTATAACCGAATGGTTTTTGGGGGAAGATGCGCAAATATAAAACATTTATTTAAATAAAAAGCTCAATGATAGTACATTGAGCTTTTGAGGTGCCGAGCGGATTCGAACCGCTGTAGATGGTGTTGCAGACCACTGCCTAGCCACTCGGCCACGGCACCTTTTATTGATTAGGACTGCAAAAATACAACTTTTATTGTTTAGCGCAACTTTTTTTTAGTTTTTACGTGTTTTTGTTAAAACAATAACTACTTCGCCAACATTCCCTCCTATTGGTGGATTAATTTTAGCTACGCTTACTTTTGCTTTTTTTACCATAGGAATTTCATTAAAAATCCTATCAATAATACGTTGTGCTACATGTTCTAATAACTTAGCTCTAATAGCCATTTCTTCTTTTGCTATTTTATTTAAATGCACGTAATCAACCGTATCCTGTAATTCGTCTGAAAAAGCCGATTTATTCAAATCGGCTTTTATTTCTATATCAACACGGTATTCAGATCCAATTTTAGCTTCTTCTTCTAAACACCCATGATTAGTATATATTTTTATATTGTTTACTTTAATAGTACCCATTTACTTTTTTTGGTAAAAATAACTTACTTTATTGTAAATTCTTGTTTTTCGTTAGCTATTTTAACAGTTACAGTTCCTTTAGGTAAATAAGTTTTACCATTTTTAGCTGATTTTAACACAGCTTCTTTATTAGCATTTTTATATGCTTTTATTCCTTTTTTATTGAAAGAAACATCAAAAACAACTTCGTTAAATCCTTTTTCTGCTTCCTTAGTAATAGTATTTACTAAAACATCATCTAAATAAAATTGCAAACTTACTTTTTTGTTCGAATTTACATAAAACGGAATGAAAACTTCTGGGGTATTTGGTGATAACCATTTACTCCATGAGCTTCCCCAAGAACCTCTTTTTCTTATAGAATTGATTGAAAAAATATGAACCTCTTTATTTTTGACCTCATCTGTTAAACTCTGAATTGCTGCTATATTGGCTTTATACAAGCTTCTTCCATGAGTTCCTAAAATTAAGTGTTTTGCTTCTGGTTGTATTACCAAATCATGAACAGCTACATTAGGTAAATTTTTATTGAAAATATCCCAACTCTTTCCTTTATTCAAAGAAACATAAGCTCCGTTGTCTGTACCCAAATACAAAACGTTTTCATTTGCTGGATCTTCTTTAATTACATTTACTGGAGAAGCAGGTATGTTATTAGCAATACTTGACCAAGTTTTACCATAATCTTCAGATTTGTATACATAGCTAGTAAAGTCATCAAAACGATATCCGTTTAAAGTAACATAAACACGTTCTTTTTTATGCTTAGAAGCAATTACTCTACTTACCCATAAATTTTTAGGCAAATTGTCAGATATTTTCTCCCATGTACCTCCACTATTTTTAGTGATATATACCAATCCATCGTCTGAACCTGTGTAAATTAAACCAAATTGAAAAGGACTTTCACTAATACTGGTTAATGTACCGTAGGCTACATTTCCTTTTTTTCCTCCATTAGTTAAATCATCAGAAATGGTTTCCCATGTGTTACCTTTATTTAAAGATCTATGTAATTTATTACCGCCTAAATATAAAATATCTTGGTTATGTTCAGAAAGTTGAATTGGTGTTTGCCAATTAAACCTATATGGGCTTTCCCCTAATTGATGTTTTGGTTGAATATATTTTTGAGACCCCTTAGCTCTATCAATTCTATAATAATTTCCGAATTGATACCCCGTGTATACAATATTTGGATCTCGGCTGTCTACTGCTACTTGCATTCCATCACCTCCCATTATTGATTCGTATGGATTTTGACCTGTTTGTTGCCAAGACTTATCTATTCTTGCGTTGTGTTTTGCTACCCAAACACCATTGTCTTGTAAACCTCCATATACACGATATGGTTTTTGATTATCTGCATAAACCGAGTAAAACTGTCCTACTGGTGGTACATTTAACTTTGTCCAACTTTCTCCATCGTCATAAGAAATATTTAAACCACCGTCATTACCATCAATTAAGTGACCTTTTTGCTTTGGGTTTACCCATAATGTTTGGTGATCTGCATGAACATTTTCTTTACTAATAGACGTAAATGATTTACCGCCATCTTTTGATTTTAAAATAGGAACACCTAAAACATAAATTCCATTTTTATCTTGCGGATCCACACGAATTTCACCAAAGTAATATCCATAAGAATAATATAAATCATCTAAATATCCGTCATGTGTTTTTTTCCATGATTTACCTCCGTTTTCTGTTATAAAAACCTCAGCACCTATAACAGGTGTGTCAAATAATAATGAATTAGCATCTTCCAAATACTTTGCTAAATCAATTGGTTTTACAGAACCTACTCGAACCATTTGTTTTACATTTTCTGCTCTGTATTTTTCTTGAAAACCATTCATTTTTAAGTATGAATTCAGTTTTTTATCAGATAACTTTAAAAAAGCATCAACAGACATGGTTTTAAAATCATCTTTGGATAATGCATTTGAATCATCTTCTTTTTTATCATTTTCATCAGTTCTTCTAAACTGATTATCATGAAAAGCGTATACAACATCATCATTAAAAACTGCTAATCCAATCCTACCTACACCATTTCCAGATGGAAATCCGTTGTTATCAGAAATTTTAGACCAAGAAGCACCTGCGTTGGTAGATTTATATATTGCAGAGTTTTTACCATCTCCATCAAAATTCCATGCTTTACGCTCACGTTCCCAAGCGGCAGCATATAAAATATTAAAATTATTTGGCGATGCTTGAACGTCTATAATTCCAGTATTTTCATCTATATAAAGAGTTTTTTTCCAGGTTTTACCTCCATCCGTGGTTTTATATAAACCTCTTTCGTTATTTGAAGAATATAAGTGACCTATTACACCTACAATAACCTCATTTGGGTTATTAGGATTAATTAATATTCTACTGATATGATGAGAATCTGGCAAACCAACATTGTTCCAGGTTTTACCTTTATCATCTGACTTTAAAACACCAATACCTGCATATGATGATCTTGATGAATTTTTTTCACCTGTTCCTACCCAAATTGTACCATTTTTCCAATCTACAGCAATATCTCCAACATTTTGAGTAGGAGAATTGTCTAAAATAGGACTAAAGGTAGATCCGTTATTAACAGTATGCCAAACTCCACCAGAGGCATAACCAACATAAAATTCAGCAGGGTTATTGGGGTTTACATCCACGTCAACCACTCTTCCACTCATTACAGTTGGACCAATATTCTCAAAAGGGATATTTTTTACTAAAGACTGAGCTACGAATTGCTCTTTTTGTTTCAATGCATTTTGGACTTCTGTAGCTGAAGTAACCTTTTGTTGGGCTAAAGTTACAGAACTTGCTAAAAGAAGTAGTATAGAAAGTTTTTTCATTGATTTTGATTATGTTTTCATCAAAAATAAAAAATACTTTTTGATTTATTTTTTAATTAGCTTTGTAAAAAAACCACCATGCATGTTTTTATCCTCTCTGTAAGTGGATACATCTACTCTACGAGCAGACTTTTTGACGAGGCCGAAAAAAGAGGGCACGATGTTTCGATTATAGACCATACTAAATGTTCTGTTTTTTTAAACAATGGTAAAAAGCAAATTTTTTTTGATGGTGATGATATCATTAATGAACCTGATGTTATTATCCCAAGAATAGGTACTTCTGTTCATAAACACGGAACTACTATTGTAAAAGAATTTGAAATGAATGGTGTATATACTACCGCGAGTTCTAAAGGAATTACCACATCACACAGTAAAATTAATTCGCTTCAACTATTAAATAATCATAATTTACCTATACCAAATACTGTTTACTCTATTAATAAAGAAAACGTGGAAGAACAACTTGCCTTGTTAGGTAAGGCGCCTGTGATTATTAAACTACAAGAAGGAACTCAAGGTATGGGTGTTATGTTAGCAGAAAGTAAAAAGTCAGCAATTTCTATTATTGATACTTTTAATAGCATGAATAAAAGTATTATGCTACAAGAATTTGTAAAAGAAAGTAATAGTGAAGATATTAGAGCATTTGTTGTGGGAGATAAAGTTATAGCTGCCATGAAAAGAAAAGGCACTAAAAATGATTTTAGATCTAATATCCATAGAGGTGGTAAAGGCTTAAAAGTTACGTTAACTCCTCAAGAAATAGATATTGCTGTAAAAGCGGCTCATAGCTTAGGTTTAACTGTTGCTGGTGTAGACCTAATTCGATCTAAAAAAGGACCTTTAATTTTAGAAGTAAACTCAACACCTGGACTGCAAGGTATTGAAGCGTATACCAAAATAAATGTTGCAGAAGAAATTATAAAGTATTTAGAAATTACATGTTCGAAAAAGAGTACAAAAATCAAGAAGTAATTATACGTGGACAAAGGGTTGGTTTAAATGAAACTAAACTTATAAAAATACCAGTTGATAGATTACCAACTGGTACATTAATAGAAATTCCAGTATATGTTTTTAATGGTAAAGAACCTGGACCAAGTATTTTGCTTCAAGGTGGTTTGCATGGTGATGAAACCAATAGCGTAGAGTTGGTTAGAAGAATGTTAATAGACAAATCATACAAAATACATAGAGGTTGTGTAATTGTTGTTCCGCTACTAAATGTTTTTGGTTTTTTAAATCTTTCTAGAGATATGCATGGAAAAGACGTTAATAGAAGCTTTCCGGGTTCTCAAAAAGGATCTTTAGCTAGTAGAATGGCTTATTATCTTATGAAAGAATTAACAGAAAACATCAACTTTGGTATCGATTATCATACAGGAGGTGAACAACGAAGTAATTATCCGCAAATTAGGTACACTCCTAATGATGAAAAAGCAGAAACCTTAGCCGAAATATTTAATGCTCCTATTACTTTTGAGTCTAAACTAATTTCAAAATCGTTTAGAAACGAATGTTATAAACACAATATTCCTATTATTGTTTATGAAGGTGGAGAATCTTTACGTTTAAATGAACATGCTATTCAAGAAGGTATAAATGGAACACTTAGAGTTTTAAAACACTTTAACATGATAAGTGAACATGTTAGTGTTCCTGAAAATCAACCAACAATAAAAGTTCACTCTAGAAGATGGATACGAGCAAAAGTTGCAGGTATTTTTAACGCTACTGTAAACAATGGTACTGCTGTTAAAAAGGGGCAAATTTTAGGCCATATTATGGATACTTATGGAGAAACTAATTTTACTGTAAAAGCTCCTTTTGATGGTTATATTATTGCTAAAAACAATTTTCCAATTGTTAATATGGGAGATGCTTTGTATCATTTTGGCTATTAAAAAAGAAAATTACCATAAGACACCTGATAACTATCAATTTAAAAGGTTTTAGAAAGAAATCTTACTTTTAAAAAAAATAAAAGCGTTAAAAAACTAATTTTAACGCTTTTTTTAATTTACAAGACCTATAACATGTACCTTTGTTATCTATAAAGAAATATAACTTTATTTATTTCTATACACATATTTATGACATTCGAATCGTTAGGGCTAAAAAAAGAGCTTTTAAAAGCCATTGAAGAAAAAGGATATACCACACCATCTCCAATACAAGAAAAAGCAATACCAGAAATTTTAAAAGGAAAAGATGTTCTTGCTTCCGCACAAACGGGAACCGGTAAAACAGCAGGATTTACACTACCTATTTTACAAATAATTACAGATACAAAAAACCCGAAATTTCGTCCAATTAGAGCGCTTATATTAACTCCAACAAGAGAACTGGCTGCTCAAATCTATGACAATGTTAAAGATTACAGTAAACACCTAAATATAAAATCTACTGTAATATTTGGAGGTGTAAAACCACAAAAACAAATTGCTACCATAAGAAATGGAGTTGATGTTTTAGTGGCTACGCCTGGTAGACTTTTGGATTTGCATGATCAAAAGGCACTCTCTTTAAAAAGAGTTGATATTTTAATTCTTGATGAAGCAGATAGAATGTTAGATATGGGATTTGTTAGAGATATAAAAAAAATAATAGCTCATTTACCAAATCAAAGACAAAACTTGCTTTTTTCAGCTACTTTTTCAAAAGAAATCAAAAAATTAGCTCAAGGTATTTTAACAAACCCTTCATTAGTAGAAGCTGCTCCAGAAAATACCACAGCTGAAATGGTAACACAAAAAATATATCGTGTTCCAAAAAGTAGAAAAGCTGCTATGGTTATTGAACTAATTTCAGAAGGAAACTGGGATCAGGTCTTGATTTTCACCAGAACTAAGCATGGTGCAAATAGGTTATCCGAAAAACTACAGAAAAAAGGTATTTCTTCTGCTGCAATTCACGGAAATAAAAGTCAAGTGGCAAGAACAAAAGCTTTAAAGGGATTTAAAGAAAACACTATTCGTGTATTAGTAGCTACAGATATTGCTGCACGTGGTTTAGATATTCCATTATTACCTCACGTAATTAATTATGAGTTACCTAATATTCCTGAAGATTATGTTCACAGAATAGGAAGAACAGGTAGAGCTGGGGCAAGCGGAGAAGCTATTTCTTTAGTTGCAAAAGAAGAATTAGAGTATGTAAAAAACATTGAGAAATTACTACAACAGAAGTTAAAAATTGTTGAATTAGAAGGTTTCGATCTTACTCCTACTGAGCAATCAAAACCAAAACAATCTTCACCAAAAAAGTCTAAACCATCTCAAAATAATAAACCTAAAAGAAGTTTTAATCGTAAAAAGAAATCAAACGATACTAAAGAAAACAACTCAAAATCAACTAAAAACAAGCGAAACAATTATAAGAAAAGGTTTAAAAAAGCCCCAAAAAAAGATAGTAAAGAATAATTTAATGTAAACGAAAACTTATAATTTACATTATGTGTTTAGAGACTTATTTTAAAAAAGTAATTAATAACCCTAATCTACACAAAGATTTACCTGAAATTTTATCCTTTTTTGAAAATAAAACACTTCAAAAGAATGAATTATTGGTTGAAACAAACACTATTTGTAAATATTTTTGCTTTATAGAGAGCGGTATTTTACAACATAATATTAATGTAAATGGTGAAGAAAAAACTACATATTTAGCTTTAAAAAGCTCATGTACCTCAGCATTAAAAAGTTTTCTACAAAAATCTCCATCAAGAAAAAACATAAAAGCTTTAAGTAATTGTAATTTATGGGTGATAACTCATGAAAACTTTAAATACTTACAAAACAACAATACTGCTTTTCATCAATTTTATTATAATTTAATTGAACAACAAATTTTTTTAATTGATGATTATAGAATTAACTTATTAACACTATCTCCAGAAGAACGTTATCAAAAACTACTAGAAACAGAACCTACATTGCTTCAACAGGTTCCGTTACATTACTTAGCTTCATTTTTAGGTATTTCTACCAGACATATGAGTAGAATTCGAAAAAATACAAAATAACGCCATTTGTCCTTTTTAAGCAGCAGTAGTTTATTTATTTTTGATGGGAATGAACACTAAAAACTGTTGTAATGAAATACACGCCAATTAATAAAGACTTATTTATTAAAAATCGTAAAAACTTTATGGCACAAATGAAGCCTAATAGTTTGGCGGTTTTTAATTCTAATGATATTTATCCAGTAAGTGCTGATAGTACTTTACCTTTTGAACAACACAGAGATATTTTTTACCTAAGCGGTGTTGACCAAGAAGAAAGCATTTTAATTGTTTTTCCAGATTGCCCTAAAGAAAACTTAAGAGAAGTATTATTTGTTAGAGAAACTAATGAACATATTGCTGTTTGGGAAGGAGAAAAGTTAACCAAAGAAAAGGCTTTTGAAACCAGTGGAATTTCCTCTGTATTTTGGTTACAAGATTTAGAAAAAGTATTAGCAGAAATGATGGCGTTAGCAGATACTGTTTACATTAATACCAACGAACATTACCGTGCTAAAATTGAAACAGAAACACGCGAAGCACGTTTCACCAAATGGTTATTAAATAAATATCCTGCACATTCTGTTGCTAAAAGTAATCCTATTTTACAAAGATTACGTGCTATTAAAGATACCACAGAGTTAGACTTAATGCAAAAAGCATGTGATATCACAGAAAAAGGATTCCGAAGAATTTTAAACTTTGTACAGCCTGGTGTTTGGGAATATGAAATTGAAGCAGAGTTTATTCACGAGTTTTTACGCAATCGATCTAAAGGTTTTGCCTACACTCCTATTATTGCTAGTGGAAACAATGCCAATGTTTTACACTATATTGAAAATAATCAACAATGTAAAGATGGAGATTTAATATTATTTGATGTAGGTGCAGAGTATGCAAATTATTCTAGTGATATGAGTAGAACTGTACCCGTTTCTGGAAAATTCACTAACCGTCAAAAAGCAGTTTACAATGCCGTAAATAATGTTAAAAAAGAAGCTACTAAAATGCTTGTTCCCGGTACAATTTGGGCAGATTACCATGTAGAAGTTGGTAAATTAATGACTTCTGAACTACTTGGTTTAGGTTTGTTAGACAAAGCTGACGTTCAAAACGAAGACCCTAATTGGCCAGCATATAAAAAATATTTTATGCACGGAACTTCACATCATATTGGTTTAGATACGCATGATTACGGGCTATTACACCTACCAATGGAAGCCAACATGGTGTTTACTGTTGAGCCAGGAATTTATATTCCTAATGAAGGTTTTGGAATTCGTTTGGAAGATGATGTAGTGATTCAGGAAAAAGGAGAGCCATTCAATTTAATGAGGAATATTCCTATTGAAGCAGAAGAAATAGAAGATTTAATGAACCAGTCATAAGACTGGTTTTTTTATGCAAAATTATTTGTTACATTTGATAAAATTGCTCACCTATGATAACAAATATCGACATAAAAAATATTTTGTTTTTAGACATAGAAACAGTTCCTCAATACGAATCCTGGAACGAAGTTGACAACTTAACACAAGAACTTTTTGAACAAAAAACTCAATACCAACGTAAAGATGAGTTTACACCCGAAGATTTTTATCATAGAGCTGGTATTTGGGCTGAGTTTGGAAAAATAATCTGTATTTCAGTAGGTTATTTTGTTGATAAAGACCAAGAACAACAATTTAGACTAACTTCTTTTTATGGAGATGATGAAAAAAAATTATTACTAGACTTTAAGCAATTACTAAACAAGCATTTTAGCACTCAAAAACACTTATTATGTGCCCATAATGGTAAAGAGTTTGACTTTCCTTTCATTGCTAGAAGAATGATCATTAATAGCATTTCTTTACCCAAAAAGCTTAATTTATTTGGTAAAAAACCTTGGGAAATACAACATTTAGACACTATGGATTTATGGAAATTTGGTGATTATAAACACTTTACATCCTTAAAACTATTAACTCATATTTTAGGCATACCATCACCTAAACAAGATATTGATGGTAGTGAAGTTGCTAACGTGTATTACAAACAACAAAACCTACAACGTATTGTAAATTATTGTGAAAATGATACCTTAGCAGTAGCTCAACTTTATTTAAGGTTTAATAATGTACCCATACTAAAACAAAATCAAATTGTAAGTGTATAGTATTACTCCCCTTCTAATTTCATAGATAATTCAAACCAACGCTCTTCTTTGGTTTCTATGTCTTCTATGATTTGCTGTAATTCTAAAGACTTCTCATTAATATCATCTGTAGCTATTTCTCCATTAGCAAAAAGAGTTTCTATTTTCTCTTTTTTCTTTTGAAGTTTTTCAATATCAATTTCTAAAACTCCATATTCTCGCTTTTCATTGTAGCTTAACTTTCCCTTTGAAGGTGTTTTTTCTTGTTTTACAGCCTCTTTTTTATCAGTTTTAGGTTCTGGTTCTTTAGAATCTTCATAAGCTCTAAAATCAGAATAATTTCCAGGAAAATTCTCCACTACTCCTTTTCCTCTAAAAACAAATAAAGAATCTACAATTTTATCCATGAAATAACGATCGTGCGAAACTACCATTAAGTTACCCGGATAATCTAATAAAAAGCTTTCTAAAACATTTAATGTTACAACATCTAAATCATTTGTTGGCTCATCAAGAATCAAGAAATTTGGATTTTGTATTAACACTGCACATAAGTACAATCGCTTCTGCTCTCCTCCACTTAACTTTTCAACAAAGTCATATTGTTTTTTTCTATCAAACAAAAATCGTTCTAGTAATTGGGCTGCTGAAATTCTTCTTCCTTTCGTTAACGGAATCTCTTCACCAAACTCTTTAATTACCTCAATTACTTTTTGCCCTTCTTTTATTTCAATACCTTTCTGTGTGTAATATCCAAATTTTACCGTTTCACCAACAACTATTTTTCCGCCATCTAAAGGTATTTGTTGAGTTAAAATATTTAAAAATGATGATTTTCCGGTTCCATTTTTACCAATAATACCTATTCTTTCACCTCTTTTAAAAACATATTCAAAGCCGTCTAAAATTACTTTTTCACCAAACGATTTCTTAAGTTTATGAAGTTCTACTATTTTACTTCCTAAACGTTCCATGTTAATTTCTAATTGAACTTCATGTTCTTTTCTTCGTTGATGTGCTTTCTGCTTAATCTCAAAAAAATCATCAATTCTAGATTTAGATTTTGTTGTACGTGCTTTAGGTTGACGACGCATCCAATCCAGCTCTTTTTTATACAAACTTTTGGCTTTGCTTAAATTAACTGCCTCTAGTGCTTTTCTTTCTTCTTTATTTTGAAGATAATATGAGTAATTACCTTTGTATTTGTATAATTGACCGTTATCTAACTCTATAATTTCATTACAAACGCGCTCTAAAAAGTAACGATCATGCGTTACCATAAACAATGTTATTTTTTCTTTAGCGAAAAAGGCTTCTAACCATTCTATCATTTCTAAATCTAAATGGTTAGTAGGCTCATCTAAAATTAATAAGTCAGGTTTATTAATTAAAATAATAGCTAAAGCTAAACGTTTACGTTGTCCTCCAGAGAGAGCTCCTACTTT
Source organism: Tenacibaculum geojense (assembly GCF_042676005.1). Taxonomy (NCBI): domain Bacteria; kingdom Pseudomonadati; phylum Bacteroidota; class Flavobacteriia; order Flavobacteriales; family Flavobacteriaceae; genus Tenacibaculum; species Tenacibaculum geojense. Next base: position 29,536 of record NZ_JBHTJR010000020.1, read on the forward strand.
TTGTTGTAGGTTATCTAACTTTAGTTTAGATAAAATTTGTTTGTATTGTGTTTCAAAATCCCATGCATTGTGTTGATCCATTAAATCAAATGCTTTTTGATATGCTTCTGCATCATTAGGATTTTGTAAAGCAGCTTCGTACTGCTTTATAATTGGAAGAATAGTATTTTCTGTAGAAAAAATAGTTTCTTCAATTGTTTTTGTAACATCAAAATCATGTTCTTGTGAAAGATATGCGATATGCAGTCCTTTTCTACTTACTACCTGTCCAGAATCAGGGGTGTCTTTACCTGCTATTATGTTTAATATTGATGTTTTACCACTACCATTTTTAGCAACAAACGCTATTTTTTGGTCTTTGTTAATTCCAAAAGATAAGTCTTCAAACAACACACGTTCTCCATATGCTTTGGAGATATTTTCTACAGTTAAATAATTCATCAATATAAATTTGTGCAAAGAAACAAAAAACCCAAGCAAATTGCTTGGGTTTAATAGTTTTTATAAAGCTAGACTTACTTCTTTACTAACTTAGTAGTTAATAATTTTTGTCCGTCATTTACTTCTAAAATATATAATCCTTGATTTAAAGCTGATACATTTAAAGTACCAGAATCTAATTTTCCAGATAATACAGATTGTCCTAATGTATTTACAACTCTATAAGTTGCGTTAGAATAATCACGAGTATTTAATTTAACTTGTACAAAACTTGTAGCTGGGTTAGGATAAGCCATTACGTCTGCAACACGCTCATTACCTAATCTTGCACCAGTTGCTGCATATGCATTTCTAACGCCTCCATTAGTAATGTTTACAGTATAATCTTCTACTTCACCATAAGTAAACGATTCACAAGCTGTTTGAGCTGCATTATATTTCATAGAAACACGCATTCTTGTAGCTCCTAAATTAGCAGATGCTGGCACGTTTACAGTTGCTGTTAAATTATTAGCACTAGATGATGAACCTGATACTACTTTTTCGCTATCAGCAAATGTACCATCTTGGTTAAAATCAATCCATACAGCCCAAAATTCTGTATATGAAGAACTGCTAAATCCTGCACTAATAGTAATTTGACTTGAAGATCCTCTTGCTACAGTTCCTACTTGACTAGTAAAATCTGCATATCCTCCGTTGTTTCCAGTACTGTTTACAATACCTCCAAAAGCAACATAATCAATCCATTCATAAGATGAATTATTTCCGTTAGAACTACAATAAGAAACTTGATTACTTTGAGTAGTAAAACTAACTGAACCAGCATTAGAAACATTTCCAGCGGCATCTTTCGCTCTAACAGAATAAGTATAACTAGTTGCTGCTGTTAATCCTGAAACATTTACAGATGTAGTTGTTACACTATTTACTAAAGTTGAACCTCTGTAAACATCATATCCTACTACTGCTACATTATCAGAAGAAGCATTCCAGCTAATAGTTGCACTTGTTTGAGTAACATTTGAAGCAGATACATTTCCTGGAGTTGTTGGTGCTTGTGTATCTGGTGTAGATCCACCTCCTGTAGTTACTGATAAATCATCTACAGCTATATCACTAGACCATCCGTTACCAGTGGTTCCTACAATTCTTAACTTAACTTTACTACCTAAATAAGCACTTAAGTTAATAGACTCTGAGTTCCATTGGTTTCCTTTGTTTCCAGAATCACTCCATAGATCAACCCATGAAGATTCTCCTTCTTTCTGTGCTTGTACTTTTAATGATCCTACGTTAGAACCATACATATGATTTTTAAAGCTAAAAGTTGCTCCTGATTTTCCAGATAAGTCAAAACAAGCGCTTTCTAAAATAGCTGTACCGTTAGATCCTATTTGACCTGCACTTCCATTTGTAGAAGCTTCTAAGAATAAATAGAATGAACCTTCATTAGCAGCACTAGGTCCCGTGTTTGAAGATGGTGTGCTTCCACTTCTTCTTACCCAATTTCCGTCATCTCCTGAAACTTGAGTCCATCCATCACCAGATTCAAAACCTTCACCATAAGGGAAAGAATTAACAACAGTAGTACATCCTGCTGGTGGTGGCGGTGTACCACCATCAAATTTATCAGACAATGCAAGGCTTCTACGAGAACCTCCTGGCTCTAAAACAGCACGCATTCTATTTTTTTGTCCAACTGTAAATAAATTCATACAAGAATCATCAGAATAGTCCATGTAATTTTCTACCATGTCTTCAGAACCACAAGAAACGTGACCAGATGCACAACCATAGTTTGCAGCATCAGAAGCTGGTGTATCTGAAACAAAATCATCTGCTCCACATGCACCGTCACCCCAAATGTGACGTAAATTTAAGAAATGTCCAACTTCGTGTGTAGTTGTTCTTCCTTTATCAAAAGGTGCTGATAGATAAAATCCAGAACCTTTATCAGAACTACCAAAGTATTGAGGACTCATTACTACTCCATCTGTAGATGCACTACCTCCTGGAAATTGAGCATATCCTAAAATTCCTCCACCAATATTACAAATCCACATGTTTAAATACTCAGAAGTATTCCATGGGTCTACACCACCTTGCGCAGAACTTTTCATAGCGTCATTAGTTCCCCATGAAGTTCTTGTAGATGATTTTCTTGTAATACCAGTTGTTGTATTTCCATTAGGGTCTATAGTTGCTAACTGAAACTCTATTTGAGTATCTGCTGCTTGAGACCATTTATTGTTTGCATCTGAATTAGTTCTTCTAAAATCTTCATTTAAAACATCTAATTGAGATTGTATTTGTGCAACACTAATATTTTCTTGTGAATTACTATAAATTACGTGAACTACTACAGGGATAGTAATAATTTCACCATCTACTCTTGATTGTAAATTTTGCATTTCTGCAATCTTTCTTTGAGTAAATGTTTCAATTTCAGCCATTCTTTGCTGTAATGAGGGGTCTAGTGATTGTCTATACTCTAAATTATTCATAGAGTGACAATTTCTTCTTTCTTGTGCTTTTACAGCTACAACAAGAAATAAGCACAAAAGTGCTAGAGTAATTTTTTTCATGAATTAGATTTATTTGGGTTAATACTAATTAATATTAACAATTTTAGTGGGGACAGGAGTTTTTTATAAAGATAAACACATAAAAACTCTTAAAATTTTGTTAATATGGCGACAAATATAAATTTAATTTAACAATTACAAAACATTTTATTTATTTTAAACAACTTATGGCAGTTAAAATGTTAAAAAAATAAAAATAAGGCTTGATTTTAACATCAAACCTTATCAAAAATATAATATTAACGTTTAATCAGTTTAGTTATTAATGTTTTTTGTCCATCATTAATTTCTAATACATACATACCTTTAGCTAGATTACTCGTTGAAATAACTCCATTTTCTAGTTTACCTTTTAATACAACTTGGCCTATTGAATTTGTAATTTTATAATCAGCTTGGATTATATCTTTACTTAATAACTGAACTTTAATAAAATTAGATGCCGGATTTGGATATGCCAAAATACTTGAAGGCTTTTCATTACCTAATGTTACCTCTTTGTTAGTAACTGTTGATGAAAATGCACTACTATTTGTAATAGTAACAGTATAATCTTCAACTTCTCCATAAGTAAATGACTCACAAGCTGTTTGTGCTGCATTATATTTCATAGAAACACGCATTCTGGTACTTCCTACAGTTGCTGTTGAAGGTACGTTTAAATTTGCTGTTAAGTTATTAGCACTTGATGACGAGCCTGAAACCACCTTTTCGGTATCATCAAAAGTTCCATCTTGATTAAAATCAATCCAAATTGCCCAAAATTCTGTATACGAAGAACTTCTAAAGCCAGCACTAATTGTAATTTGATTAGTACTTCCTACGGCTACTGTAGCTACACTACTTGTATAATCAGCATAACCACCATCATTACCAGAACTATTTGTCATTCCTCCAAAAGCTACATAATCTATCCATTCATAAGATGAATTATTTCCATTTGAACTACAATATGATACAGAACCACCCAATGTTGTAAAAGAAACTGAACTTGTGTTTGATTCGTTACCTGCAGCGTCTATAGCTGACACGTTATAAGTATAAGAAGTATTAACTGATAGTCCTGAAATAGAAAATGATGTATTAGAAACATTGGCTACTAAAGATGTACCTTGATAAACATTATATCCTACTACAGCAATATTGTCAGTAGAAGCGTCCCAGTTAAGAGTTGCTCCTGATTGAGAAATGGATGATGCTTGAAGATTTAAAGGTGCAGATGGTGCTTCTGTATCTGGCCCTGAACTTCCTTCAATACAAAATACAGTACTTTGAGATGATCCAAAATTACCTCCATTTGCAATCACCCCTTCAGAACCTGATAAAGTATAAGATCCATTACCATAAGAACAACAAATTCCGTCTCCGTAAGAATCATTAATTGTGAAAGTATATTCGCCCTCTGATAAGTTATCAAAACTTACAGTAACTGTTGACCCATCTGGATTTGAGCTTGAATAACTTGCAGATTCTATAGTTGTTCCTGATGCATCTTTTAAAGTCCAAGAAGTTTCTTCTGGATAATTATCAAAAGTAATTGATAAATCTACTGAACCGACTTGGCAAACATCTGGATTACCTCCACCACCATTAAATGGCGCGCCAACACCAACTGCATGCCAAGCATTGGTAGTAGCTTCTACTTCTGGACTATCTGCTCCATATAAATCTTCCGCCGCTTGAATTGCCGCTGTTCTTGCATCTGCATATTGTGAATTTGATGATAAATATACACTCTCAGTTCTATAAGCTATAGCTGCTGCTTTTGTAATACCTATTCCTGAAACATCATAAGAATCCCCATTATCATTCGTTCCTGTTTTACCTACAGTTAATAAGTAAAACCAATGATTCAATACTCCTGAATTATAATGAACCCCTCCATTATCCCCAGAACCTGTATACCAATTTGTTCCTTGATAAGTATCTGGTTGACCATGTGCATTTGGGTTAGACATAGATCTTATAGGCCCTCCAATTTCATCTCCAATTAACCAAATTGCATTATCAGGTGCCGTTTCACTTCCATTTCCTTTTGCAAAATGTTCTACCGCTGCCGCCCATATATCTGAAAAACCTTCATTCATGGCTCCAGATTCATATGAATAAACAAGATTTGCTGTATAAGTACAAACTGCATGTCCAATTTCATGAGCTGTAACATCTATAGAGGTTAATGGAGAAAAACTTGTACCATCACCATAGGTCATTACACTTCCATTCCAAAAAGCATTATCCTGACTAGGATATCCGTACTCAACCAAATCAAAATGAACATAACTTTTTATCACCGCTCCATTACCATTAAAGCTATTTCTATTGTAGGTTTGTAAAAAATAATCATAAGTCATTTCTGCTCCCCAATGTGCATCTAGAGCAGCATTATCTTTTTGAGCGTTATTATGCTCTGCTGCTGTCCAGTTGTTATCATTGTCAGTAAAATCTACAGCATTATTATAACTTATACCCATATTCATGTCGTAAGTTTCTACGCCGTTTCCACGTGTATTATCTCTTAGAATATAATTTCCACCACTTTGTGTGGTTTCTATAGATCGAGTTCCACTATATCTTGTTGCTGCCGTACCAGTTATGAAGTAATCTTCTAATTTATCTACAACTTCTTTATGTCTTTTGGCTCCATGGCTATGTTCACCAAGGTGTTTAATTATAGGATTTTTAAATAAAATTTCACCTGATTTAGCATCTACATAAACATGATTTCTACTTAATGGTTTGGTTGCATAGATATCAAACTTGTAAGCTAATGCTGGCTTATCTTTTTTAGAAATATCAGCTGGAAGTATCACCAATTCACCTGCTGGTTTTTGATAATTATCCATAATTTTAGCTTGTTCTGGATAATCCCATAAATACTCTGATGCTCCAATATCTAATAACGCTTTTTGTAAGGCTACCTCTTTTGATAAAGATGCTTTGGTAGCAATATTATTCAGTTTAAAAAAATCACCATTCATTGAAGTAATTTCTCCGTTTTTACTATGCGCTTTATAAGTTGCAAATTCAACTTTAACTCCTTTGTAAAACTGTTCAAACTCTTGATGTGTAAAGCCTAACTTATCTGTTTTAGTTCTTTTTAATCGTAATTCATCATTGGATTTTAGACCTAATCGCTGAAAAGCTTGTGAAGTACTAGATACTTTTTCAGACTTTTGGAAAGTTACCATTTTAGGTGCTTTCTTTTTATCTTGAGCTACAGTTGTTACTGCCACTGATAGCATAAGACTTAAGAAAAAACCATTGCGTAATTGTTTTTTCATTTGACAAAAATTTAAGGTTACTACTAATTACTTGTTGGATTAACAATTTCGGGGGTGAATGAATAGTGTTATATTCATCAAAAATCTTAATTTTTTGTTAATTCCATTACAAATATAAAATATTGATTAACAATTTTTTAACTTTTAAAGTTAAGTTTTAAAAAAATCGCAACTATTATTAGAATTAAATATTGATTACTTTTGAAGCTAACTTATGATTACAGTTAAAAACTTATCTATCCAATTTCATGAAAACACCGTAGTGAATAAGGTGTCTTTTTCTATTGAAACCAATAAAATTCTTGGAATTGTTGGTGAAAGTGGAAGTGGAAAATCATTAACCTCTTTAGCCTTAATGGGTTTACTTTCTGATTCTGCTAAAACTTCAGGGGAAATTATTTTTGATAACCAAGATTTACTTAAAACATCAGAAAAGAACTTTAGAAATATTCGTGGAAAAGAAATTGCCATGATTTTTCAAGAACCTATGAGCTCTTTAAACCCAAGTTTAACTTGCGGATTTCAAGTTGCAGAAATTCTTCAACAACACACAAATCTCACTACTAATGAAATTAAAGAAGAAGTAATTTCATTATTTGAAAAAGTAAAATTACCAAGAGCTACAAGTATATACAATGCATATCCTCATGAAATTAGTGGCGGACAAAAACAACGGGTAATGATTGCAATGGCAATTGCCTGCAAACCAAAAGTTTTAATTGCTGACGAACCAACTACTGCTTTAGATGTAACCGTACAAAAAGAAATAATTTTATTACTTAAAGAACTTCAGCAAGAAACGAACATGAGTATTCTTTTTATCACCCATGACTTAAGTTTAGTTTCCGAAATTGCTGACGATGTTTTAGTTCTTTACAAAGGTAAAGTTGTAGAACAAGGAACTGCTAATGAAGTTTTTAAAAACCCTAAAAAAAACTATACAAAAGCACTTATTAACTCTAAACCTAGCTTAGAGGTTCGCTTAAACAAATTACCAACAGTTACCAATTTTATAAATAATTCTGTTGATACAAGTGTTTATACCAAAGAAGAACGAAAAAAGTTTCATCAAAAAATATACAGTAAACCGCCATTACTTACAATTCAAAACCTTAGCAAAGAATTTATTTCTGAAGGTGGATGGTTTCAAAAAAACAACATAGTTAAAGCTGTAAATGATGTTTCTTTTAAAATTTATGAAGGAGAAACCTTAGGTTTAGTAGGGGAATCTGGTTGCGGAAAAACTACGCTAGGTAGAACAATTTTACAGTTAGAAAAGGCTACTTCCGGACAAATTTACTACAAAGATCAAGACATTACGAAAGTAAACTCTAAAACACTAAAGAGATTAAGAAAAGACATTCAAATTATTTTTCAAGATCCGTTTTCATCTTTAAACCCAAGAATTACCGTAGGTAAGGCAATTATAGAACCAATGAAAGTTCATAGGATTTTAAACTCATACAAAGAACGAAAGGAGTTTGTAATTAGTTTACTACAAAAAGTAGGGTTAGAGCCGGAACATTTTGATAGATACCCGCATGAATTTTCTGGAGGTCAACGTCAAAGAATAGGTATTGCCAGAACCATTGCTTTACAACCAAAATTAATAATTTGTGATGAATCTGTATCTGCTTTAGATGTTTCTGTTCAAGCACAAGTTTTAAATTTGCTAAATAGTTTAAAAATTGACTTTAATTTTACTTACATTTTCATTTCTCATGATTTATCTGTAGTGAAATATATGGCAGATCAATTAGTTGTAATGAATAAAGGACGTATTGAAGAACTTGGTGATGCCGATGATATTTATCAAAAACCTAATTCAAACTATACAAAAACGTTAATAAATGCTATCCCTAAGGGTATTTAGCTTTTTCAAACGTTTAATTAGTATTATATTGCAACGTAAAAGTAAAAATTATGAAGATTATTGTACCCATGGCAGGAATAGGTTCACGCTTGCGTCCGCATACGTTAACCACTCCTAAACCATTAACAGTTATAGCTGGTAAAACCATTGTACAAAGATTAGTTGAAGATATAAGCAAAGTGGTTAATGAGCAAATAGAAGAAATTGCATTTATTATTGGCCCTGCTGCTAAAGGTTTTCCTGCCGATACTTCTCAAAAATTAATAAGTATAGCCGAAAGCTTAGGTGCAAAAGGCTCTGTATATGTTCAAGAGGAAGCATTAGGAACGGCACATGCCATCTATTGTGCAAAAAACTCATTATCTGGACCTTGTGTTGTGGCGTTTGCTGATACTCTTTTTAAAGCAGAATTTAAATTAGATGCTAATGCAGACGGAGCAATTTGGGTAAAAAGGGTAGAAGACCCAAGTGCTTTTGGAGTAGTTAAATTAAAAGACGGCTATATAACAGATTTTGTTGAAAAACCAGATCATTTTGTTTCTGATTTAGCCATTATTGGTATTTATTATTTTAAAGATGGTGACAAACTTAAAAACGAAATTCAATATTTAATTGATAATGATATTAAGGAAAGAGGTGAATATCAATTAACTAATGTATTAGAATCATTAAAAGAGCAAGGAGCTAAATTTATTCCAGGTACTGTAGATGCTTGGATGGATTGTGGAAAGAAAAACCCAACAGTAGATACCAACAAGCAAACATTAACTTTTGAACAGCAAGATGGTAATAATTTAGTTGCCGATGATGTGATATTAGAGAATGCTAAAATTATTCAACCTTGTTATGTTGGTAATAACGTGGTTTTAAAAAACACCACTATTGGACCATATGTTTCTATAGGTCATAATAGTGTGGTTGAAAATTCTACCATAGAAAACTCTTTAATTCAAAATAATGTAACTATTACCAATGCAACCTTAAATGAAGCAATGATTGGTAATTTTGCTAAATTTGATGGTAATTTTACATCAGTAAGCATAGGTGATTATACAGAACTTACATAAAATACGTAACGTTATAAAAATAAAAGAATCAAGATTTGCATTTAATTGCTTGTTCTTGATTCTTTTCTCTTTATCTGCACATGCACAAGATAGTATTCCTATGCATGCAGATATTGATGAGCAAAAACTAATAGAATTTCAAGAAAATTTCTTTCAAGCTATTACAGAAAAGGCTATAAATAACCCGCAAAGAGCCATTGAAAATTTAGAAACCTGTAATGAGCTTATTCCAAATAACAAGTCTGTATTATTTGAATTATCTAAAAATTATTTCGCTCTAAATAGAATTCCAGAAGCTATTGAATATGTTTCACAAGCATTAAAACAAGAACCCGAAAACTTATGGTTGCTTGAACACTTAGTTGCTGTATACAAAAGAGGACGAGACTTTGATAATGCAATTGATACCCAATTGTTAATAGCTAAAAAATATCCGAAGAAAAAAAGGCAATTAGTGTATTTGCATCTTTTAAACGGAAAACCTAAAAAAGCCATAACAGTATTAAATGAGCTGGCAGATGCTAAGTTGTTAAGTCCAAGATTACGTAAAATTAAAGAGCGCTTGGACAAAAAAAAGCCTTCTAAAGTAGTTAAAAATACTACCAAAAAAGAAATAAAAGGAGACTTAAAAGAAGCATTTAACCAAACAAACTCTTATAAAACTCTTACAAAACTGTTAAATAAACTAGATAAAGATAATAATCCTGAATTGTTAACGTATAGTGAAAAAGGTATTGCTTTATATCCAGCACAACCTTTTGTGTACTTAATGAACGGAAAAGCATTTATAAAGAAGAAAGCTTATAAAAAAGCAGTAGAAACTTTACAAAATGGTATTGATTTTGTTATAGATGATAAACGATTAGAAAACCGTTTTTACACACAACTTGTAAAAGCTTACAAAGCATTGGGTGACACTAAAAACGCAACTAAATATCAAAAAAAACTAAAGTAATTTTATGAAGTTTTTAAACTATCTTTTTTTAGGCCTCTTGGCTGTTTTTATTTCCTGTAAATCGAGTAAAAATATTACCGATGCTTCTGGTATTAAATCAATGTCTGCCAGAAAAGTTGCAAAAAAACACGTAGCAGCTAATTTTAATAAAAAAACTATTGATGCTAAATACAAAGTTACCTACAAAGACAATGATGAATCAATAGGTTTTAGCGTTAAAATGAGTCTTAAAAAAGATGAAGTAATTTGGATAAAAGGCACCAAATTAATTACTGTTTTTAAAGCCAAAATAACACCAACAAAAGTTAGTTTTTATTCACCTTACAAAAAGAATTATTTTGAAGGTGATTTTAGTATGCTAAAAGAATTATTAGGTACTGAAGTTAACTTTTACCAATTGCAAAACATGTTATTAGGTCAATCTATAGAAGATGTTAAAAAAAGTAAGCAAGAAATGATAATTGCTAATAAATCATACCAATTATCACCTAAAAAACAACCAGAGCTGTTTGATATTTTTTACTGGATAAATCCTACAAATTTTAAGCTTAACAAACAATCTTTAGTTAGTATTGAAAAAAATCAACGATTGGATGTTAATTACAAAAATTACGTAAGTAAAAAAGGAACGCTTTTACCAAAAGAGCTACTTATTTCAGCAAAAGAAAACAGTAAAACAACACAAATAAAAATGGATTTACGTTCTGTAGCGATAAATACCAATGTTGCCATGTCTTTTAAAATTCCGAAAGGATATAAAGAAATTAAACTATAATGAACAAAAAGCTTTTTTACATATCATTTTTAAGCCTTCTTTTTTCTTGTATGCTTTTGCAAGCACAATCTAGAAAAGAGCTAGAAAACCGTAGAAAAAAGCTAAATAAAGAGATTGCCAAAGTTAACAACCTTCTTTTTAAAACTAAAAAAGAAAAAACAAGTGCTTTGGATGATTTAAAAGATATTAATCAAAAAATAACCGTTCGAGAACGTTTAATTGAGACAATTGAACTAGAAACTCAGGAACTAGGAAAAGAAATTGCAGAAAACGAAAAAAAACTATCTCAACTAAACTCAGAATTAGCAACGCTTAAAAAAGATTACGCCGATATGGTGGTAAAATCTTACAAAAGCAAATCACAACAAAGTAAAACCATGTTTTTACTATCGTCAAAAAGTTTTTACCAAGCTTACAAGCGATTAAAATACATGGAACAATATAAAGATTACAGAAAAAAACAAGCTGCTGTTATTGCTGAAACCTCTAATAATATTGTTGCAGTAAACGATTCATTAAAAAAACAAAAAAAGGCAAAAGAACTTTTAATTTCTTCAGAAGAAAAACAAAAAAAAGCTATTGAAGAAGATAAAAAAGAGCAAGAAACCATTGTTAGTAAAATTAAAAACCAAGAAGGAAAATACAAAAGAGAGTTACAGCGTAAAATAAAAGAAGAAAAAACTTTAGCTAAAAAAATAGATAAATTAATTAAAGATGCTATTGCTAAAGCTAACCGTGGTAAAAAAGAATCTAAGAAAAATGAGCTACTTCTTTCTGCAGAAGAAAAAACCCTCAAGGCCAGTTTTGAACAAAATAAAGGGAACTTACCTTGGCCAGTAGACGGTGTAATTACCAGACGTTTTGGTGTGCAACCACATCCAACATTTAAAGGTATCACTATAAACAGTACTGGTTTACATATTAGAGCCAAAGCTGGAGATAAAGCAAAAAGTGTATTTAATGGTAAGGTATTATCTATTCAAACCTTATCTAAAGGTAGAAAAGCTGTAATGATACAACATGGAGATTATATTACGGCTTACAACAACCTAAAAGATGTATATGTAAAAGTAGGGCAGAAGATAACTACTGGAAAAGCGTTAGGTTCTATTTTTACAGATAAAGTTACTGGAAAAACGGATCTAGGTTTTGTGTTATTTAAAAATATAAAACGTTTAAACCCATCTCACTGGATAGAAAATAAATAATGAAAAACACAACACAATTTATTATTGTAACAGTTGCTATTATTACGTTGTTAGTAGTAGGAAAAGGTATCTTAATTCCTTTTGTTTTTGCATTTATTTTTTGGTTTTTAACTAGGGAAATTAGAAAAAGTATATACAGAATACCGTTTGCTAAGAGGTTTATTCCAAATTGGTTAAGTAATGTTTTTGTATTCACGTTAATAATATTAACCTTTGGTTTTATATCGGAGATTATAACTGTTAGTATTACCGAAGTTACCTCATCTTATGATCAATATGAACCTAATGTAGATAAAATTATAAAAGGTTTAAATAATTATTTACATGTAGATGTTATTAAATCTATGAAATCTGTTATTGGTGATTTTGATTACGGCTCTGTTTTAGGTGATATTGCCAATGGTTTAAGCGGGATGCTTGGTGATACCTTTATGATTGTAATTTATGCACTTTTTATTTTTCTTGAAGAAAGTAGCTTTGTGAAAAAGATTGATAAAATATTCGCAAATTCCGATAAATACGATCAAATTCAAGATTTAACATCAAAAATTGAGTTTTCTATCACTAATTACCTTCGTTTAAAAACCTACGTAAGCCTTTTAACAGGGGTTTTAAGCTATATTATATTAATTATGGTAGGAATAGATAGTGCGCCATTTTGGGCCTTTTTAATCTTCTTATTAAACTATATTCCAACCATTGGCTCTTTAGTAGGAACCGTTTTCCCTGCTATTTTTAGTTTAATTCAGTTTGGTGAATACACTCCTTTTTTAGTGGTTTTAATTGCTGTAGGTGCTATACAGGTAGTTGTAGGAAATATTGTAGAACCAAAAGTTTTTGGAAAATCATTAAACTTAAGTCCGTTAGTAACAATTTTAGCACTAGCTATTTGGGGAAAAATATGGGGAATAACTGGTATGATTTTATCGGTACCAATTACAGTAATAATGATAATCGTGTTTTCTCAGTTTGAAAAAACACGACCTATCGCTATTATGTTATCTGAAAATGGTGATGTAGAAGATATCACCAAAAAAAGAAATTAGTCTGTAAATAAAGCTTTAAGCTCAGTAGCTTCTGAAGCTTTCATTTTACCTGCTAATACTAAACTTAATTGTTTTCTTCGTAAAGCACCATCAAAACGAACCTTTTCTAATTCTGTTTCAGGCTCAATAGCAGGAATTGGTGTTGGTTTACCTATTTCATCCACTGCTACAAAAGTGTAAATACCTTCGTTAACTTTTGTTTTTTCACCTGATTGACGGTCTTCTATCCAAACGTCAACAAAAACTTCCATAGAAGATTTAAATGCTCTTGAAACCTTTGCTTCTAGTGTAACTACACTACCAACAGGAACAGATTTACTAAACGCTACATGGTTTACAGAAGCTGTTACTACTATTCTTCTAGAATGACGACGAGCAGCTATACTACAAGCTCTGTCCATTCTTGCTAAAAGTTCTCCTCCAAAAAGATTGTCTAAATAATTGGTTTCACCTGGTAAAACTAAGTCTGTTAAAACAGTTAATGATTCTTTAGGTGTTTTTGCTCTCATCAAATAAATTTTGAGCAAAGATAGGCAATCCACCAGTAATAGCAGATAGTCTTTGTTAGTAAAATACTAGGATTTAATCGAATTTCTTAACCAATAACCAAGCATCTGGGTTTACTTGATTTTGAATCGTGTACAACTCTTTTTTTGCTTCTTCTTTAGTTTCATAACTATCAAAAGCAACCTGAATTAATCCCCATTTATTTACACCTAAAATACGTGCATTATAACCTTGATTAATTAATTGTTGTAACTTTTTATCAGCATTTTCTGCTTTTTGGAAAGAACCAGCTATTAAGTGGAATTCTTTAGTAATTGCCTTTTCAACTGTTAAATTAATTGCTGGTAACGGTTGATCTATTACAAAAGTTGCAGATTGTATTTTTTCATCTACCTTTTCTAACTGCTTAGAATACGCTTCTTTTTCTTGACTTGTTACGTGCATTTTATAACCAGCAGTTCCTAATATAACTAATATTGCAGCTGATGCTGCATATTTAATGAAAGCAGGAATAATTCTTTTTTCTGATGATGGACTTGTAACAACCTCATCATTAGTTACAGGAAGCGGTTTAACCTCTTGCTTATAACGCTCTATTGCAGATGATTGTACGGTACTTAAGCCAAAAGCTTCTGTTAAGTAATTTGTTGCTTTATTAGGCTCAAAAACCAATTGCTTTTCTTCATTTAATGCTAAAGTACCAACAGCATCTATCGTTACTGCATTAGTTTGTAAACTTTCTTGCCATAAAAAAACAGCTTCTTCTATTTTTTTCACAGCAGCTTCAAAAGTTATATTTTCAGAAGAGGCAATATAATTAGCCAGTAAACCGTCATTATGTTTTAAATGCGAATTGAATGTAATTTGTTTTGCTGGAGGATTAAAAGTATGGGTAAAATTATTCACTCTAGCACTAATTTTGTTGGTAACAAAACCTCCAAAATTAGGTACAATTACACAATCGTATCTATACAATAAATCGTTAATATAACTGGCTACGTTCATACTAACAAAAGTAGTTTTTTTGTTCATTAAATCAAGATAACGGCGGCATTAGTTATCAACAAATATTTTTGTATATTGATTTTCAAATTGTTTGCTATGGAAAAAGAAGAGTTGCTTGCAGTACTACGTTTGCAGGCTACCGATAAAGTTGGTGATATAATTGCTAAAAAATTAATTCAAACTACTGGAAGTGCTGCGCAGGTGTTTAATGAAAATTTAAAATCGCTTCAAAAAATAGACGGAATAGGCTTACAACTTGCTAAAAACTTATGTGATGATACAACCAAAGAAAAAGCAATTAAAGAGTTTGAATACATAGAGAACACTCATACAAAATATGCATATTTTTTAGATAAAAATTATCCTCAAAACCTTAAAAATTGCGTAGATGCACCCATATTTCTTTTTTATGATGGTGCTATTAACCTAGAAAATCAGAAAATAATTTCTGTTGTAGGAACTCGTAATATCACCAACTACGGAAGAGATTTTTGTAAAGAATTAATAAAAGATTTAGCAATTTACAATCCTGTAATTGTTAGTGGCTTTGCATACGGAGTAGATATTTGTGCGCACAAAGCTGCCATAGAAAACAACTTACAAACCATTGCTTGTTTAGCACATGGTTTGGATCAAATTTACCCTAAAACACATAAAAAGTATATAAAAGATGTTGTTAAAAATGGAGGATTCATTACGGAGTTTTGGCATGATGAAACACCCTTACGTGAAAACTTTTTAAAAAGAAATAGGGTAGTGGCTGGCATATCAAAAGCAACAATAATTGTAGAATCTGCAGAAAAAGGAGGCTCATTAGTAACCGCCGATATTGCCAATTCTTACAACAGAGATGTTTTTGCTTTGCCCGGAAGAGCAACAGATGTATACAGTACAGGTTGTAATAATTTACTAAAAAATCATCAGGCACATGTGGTTACCAATGCCGAAGATATTATAAACCTACTGCAATGGGAACATCAAAAAAATGCGAAACCTCATCAAACTGCCTTGTTTGTTAATCTTAATAATCAAGAACAAAAAATTTATGATTACTTGCTTAAAAATGGCAAACAATTATTAGATGTAATTGCTTTTGAGTGTGAAATTCCAGTATATCAACTATCATCAATATTATTACAAATGGAATTAAAAAACGTTATAAAACCCTTACCAGGCAAAATGTTTGAAGTGTAATCCGTATTTTTGAAGAAATAATCTTCAATGTATGTCTAAAGAGAAATTAATTTCTAAAAAGAAACCCGCTTTTCCAGTTAATCAAGTATTGTATAGGTACTTAAAAAAACACGGAAGGACGATACAAATTCCTATTTTTTATGATGATTTGTTGCGTTTTCAAGGAGCAATTTCTGTGTATGACAAAAATGATAATGATACCTTGTGGATTCGTGTTTTTTATTCTGAATTTGAACGTGAAGAAATAGATACTAGCTTAAAAAAGGTGTATAATATTTTACTTTCTAACGGACAAGAAGATAATTTAAAATACTTAAATATTGATGCTATTGACTTCTGTACATTTGGTAATTCAAAACCATTCAGAATTAAAGTTAGAAATATTTTAAATGATAATTACACCTATTTTTATGTAAAAAAAACAGATGCTTCTCGTATTTATGGTTTAGAATTAGAAGACATGTTATCTCCCTATAACCTAAACTACTTAGTGTATGAAGACACGTTAATTGAAGAGCATATTGCAGGTGTTCCGGGAGATGTTTTTATTAAAGAACGCCTAGAAAAATGTACAAAATCAGAAAAATCACAAATAGCTAAAGAATTTGTAAAATTTAATGAACGATGTTTAATTCGTTTGTTAGGTGATATGCGCTCTTACAACTACGTTATTGTTCCTGTACATGATTTTGAAAACGTTATTTATCGAATTAGACCTATTGACTTTGATCAACAATGCTATGAGGGGCGTTTTAAGGTATATTATCCTCAGTTTTTTAAAGAAAACTTCCCAATGGTTAAATTGGTAGGAGAACGTTTAAATGACTCTTCTATTGAGCAATATAAAGTTGAAGAGCGATCTATTATTGCAAAACGTATTTTAAGTTCAAGAAAACGTTTAGTGCATTTATTAAAATGTATGAAACATGATCATATTTCTACACCTGAAAAAATTGATCGTTTGCAAAAAGAAATCTTCGATTTTACCAAAGATATTAACTTTAAAGATTGTAAAACTATGGGTGAAATACTAGATTACACCCTAACTTTTGTAAGAAGAAATTATGAAGATGTTAGTACAAAACGTATTATAAACCTTCAACAACGATCTGAAAAAGATTTAAAGAGCATTAATAATTCCGTCTAAAACCTTCATGGTTTTCTTTAAAGATGATCTTGTTTTTTCATCATTAATAACCTCACCCTTTAAAGAAATAAGTAAAAAACTGGGAATAGATTTTACATCGTAAGCATTGATGAATTTTGATTTAGAACCATCAAAAAACAATTGATTTTCTTCAATATTATTTTCTTTTAAAATAGATAACCAAGTATCAAATTTATCTTTTTTATCCAATGCAATACTAACAAATTCAATATTATAGTCTTTGTATTTGTCTTTGTACTTTGCTATTTTTTCAAAGTCTTTTGAACAGTTTTTACAAATCGTAGACCAAACGTTAACTACAATATACTTTCCTGTATATTCAGAAAGTTGTACTGATAAACCATCTGTATCTGTGTATTTAAAGTTAGATAGGTTTTTCTCAGCTTCTACCTGTCTAATTACATCATATTTTGCTTTTGCTTTTGACAGTAGTGTTAACGTTGAAGCATTATTTTTTATAAGCTTGTAGTATTTTTTAGATTGTTGTAAATCTTCTTTCGATAATGATTCATATAAACTTTCTAATACAGCTTGTTGCAAGTTTTTATTTCTAATACCTCCAAAAATATCTTCCATCATTAGGTAAGATTCTTCTTTCTCTATGTCTTTTTTCCATTTTAAAATACTCAAAGCTTTGTATGATGGGTATTTGTCATACAATTGTTGATTATCAAAATGAATATAGGTTAAAGGTTCTGTTAATGAGCGTGAGGGTGTTACACTATCTAAAAAATCATATTTTTTCTTTGCATCGGCAAATTTTAATAAATCTAAAGAGTAAGCATATTGCAGGTCTTTCATTTCTTCATTTTCAAAATCTTTACCTAATCTGCTCGAAAATAAACTCCCAAAACGATCTTTGTAATAAGCATCCAAACGTTTCACATAATCTTGTTCTGAACCTGAATAAAATTTTTTCTTGTAAAAATGTGTTAACCTACCTTTACTGTCTAGTAAATCTGTTTGTTTACTTAGTAAATATGAGTTTCTATCCGAACCTTTTCCGGTAAAAATGATGCTTTTGTAAAAGTTACTTGCATCGTAACTAATAGTTAAATCATCATCTTTTTTAAGATATAAAACAACAGGATTGTCATTTTTTTTAAGCAAGTAATAACCAGATTCTAAGTTTAAACTAGTTACCTCAAATTTATCTTCTTTAATTACTATTGTTTCTAAAACCTCATCATTTACAGAGGTAATTAGTAACTTGTTGTTAATAGTATCATTAGCAATATTAAATTGTAATTTTTGACTGTTAATTAATGATACTTGAAGTAGTAATAAGCAAAAAAACCACTTTTTCATTTCTTTATCTTTTCTGTTTTAACCATTTAAATGTACGGTTTTATAACGATAAAGTCTGAAAAGTGGTATATGCCTTACTTAAATTTGTTGTAAAACCTCTAAAGCTTTACCAACTGTATCTATTTTTATAAAGGTAATTAACAAGCGTAATCCCTTTTTGGTTTGCTTTTCTTTCATTACGCAACGCTTTGGATTTTGCTGTACAAAACGCAGCATTTTGGTAAACGCTTCGGTTTGGTAATAATCACTTTGTTGGTCAGAAACAAAGTAACCAATCATTCTTTTTTGTTTTAAAATGATTTTTTCTAACCCTAAATCTTTAGCAAGCTTTTTAATTCTTACGCTATCTAATAAATCTTGAGCCTGAGCTGGTAATTCACCAAATCTATCTACTAAATTTTTCTCAAATTGTTGTAACTCTTCTTCTGAAGATAATTCAGATAAATCTTTATAAAGACTAAGTCTTTCTGTTATTGAATTAATGTAGTCATCTGGAAATAATATTTCAAAATCCGTATCAATTTGAACGTCTTTTACGTATTCTTTTGGCTTTTTATTAGGTTCATCAGCATATAAATCTTTAAACTCATTTTCTTTTAGCTCTTCAATAGCTTCTTGTAATATTTTTTGATACGTATCAAAACCAATATCATTTATAAAACCGCTTTGTTCGCCTCCTAATAAATCTCCAGCACCACGAATTTCTAGATCTTTCATGGCAATATTTAAACCACTACCCAAATCAGAAAACATTTCTAACGCCTGAATACGTTTACGTGCTTCTTCTGTCATGTGATGATAAGGTGGAGTTATAAAATAACAAAACGCTTTTTTGTTAGATCTACCTACACGTCCACGCATTTGGTGTAAATCTGATAATCCGAAGTTATTAGCATTGTTTATAAAAATAGTATTGGCATTTGGTACATCTAAACCACTTTCAATAATAGTGGTAGATACCAATACATCAAAATCACCATTCATAAAACCGAGCATTAAATCTTCTAGCTTTTTACCTTCCATTTGTCCGTGACCAATACCAATTTTTGCAGACGGAACCAAGCGTTGCAACATTCCTGCAACTTCTTTTATATTTTCTATTCTGTTATGAATAAAAAATACTTGTCCGCCTCTAGAAATTTCATAAGAAATAGCATCACGTATGGTTTCTTCAGACAAACGAATAACATTTGTTTCTACAGGATGACGGTTTGGTGGCGGTGTTTTTATAACTGATAAATCTCTGGCTGCCATTAAACTAAACTGAAGCGTACGTGGTATTGGTGTTGCAGTTAGCGTTAACGTATCTACGTTTTCTTTAATAGTTTTAAGTTTATCTTTTACAGCAACTCCAAACTTTTGTTCTTCATCAATAATTAATAATCCTAAATCTTTAAACTGTACTGCTTTGTTTGTTAATTGGTGCGTACCAATTACAATATCTACACTACCATTTGCTACGCCTTCTAATACACCTTTTCGTTGTTTTGCGGTTCTAAAACGGTTTAAATAATCTATTTGTACCGGAAAATCTTTTAAACGCTCAGAAAACGTTTTAAAATGCTGAAAAGCTAAAATAGTTGTTGGTACCAATACAGCAACTTGTTTACCGTTATCTACGGCTTTAAATGCGGCACGAATAGCTACTTCTGTTTTACCAAAACCAACATCACCACATACCAATCTGTCCATTGGTTGATCTTTTTCCATGTCGGTTTTTACCTCTTGCGTTGCCGTAAACTGATCCGGAGTATCTTCATATAAAAAACTTGCTTCTAACTCATGTTGCATGTGTGTATCTGGACCAAAGGCAAAACCTTTTTCAACACGTCTTTTAGCATACAACTGAATTAAATTAAAAGCAATTTCTTTAACTCGAGTTTTGGTTTTTTGCTTTAATTTTTTCCAAGCTTGTGAACCAAGTTTAAAAATTTTGGGTGGTTTGCCATCTTTCCCGTTAAACTTGGATATTTTGTGTAAAGAGTGAATACTTACATACAAAATATCACGATCGCCATATATTAATTTAATGGCTTCTTGTTTTTTACCTTCAACATCTATTTTTTGCAAACCTCCAAAACGACCAATACCATGATCTATGTGGGTAACATAATCTCCTTTTTCTAAATTGGTTAATTCTTTAAGGGTTATAGATTGCTTTTTGGCGTATCCATTTTTTAATCTGAATTTATGATAACGTTCAAAAATTTGATGATCGGTATAACATACAATTTTCTGATCTTCATCTATAAAACCTTGGTAAATTGGAAAAACTACCGTTTCATAATGCACTTCTTCATCGGCATCATCAAAAATATCGTGGAAACGTTGTGCTTGTTTTTCGTTGGCGCAGAAAATATAGTTGGTGTATCCTTTGCTGTGATGCACGTTTAAATCTTCAATTAACAAATCAAATTGCTTGTTAAAAGAAGGTTGGGAGCGAACTGAAAATTCAATTTTTTGATCGCAGGCTGTTTTATCAAAAAAACCAATGGTAAAATCTGCTAACTGACTCTCGATAGCAGCGCCGTTACAAAATAATTCTTCTGGTTTTGCGTGTTGAACGTCTTTAGATAACTTTTCAAATTCTACTTGTGCTTTTCTAAAAAACTTATCAAGATTTCCGGTAAGTAAATCTTTATTTTTAACAAACATCACCGTATTTGCCGCTATGTATTTTAAAAAACTCTCGCGTGATTCTTGCAAGGTTTTGTTTTCTACATTGGGCATAATGCTCACTTTCTTAAGTTTATCATTAGAAAGTTGGGTTTCTACATCAAAGGTTCGGATACTATCTACCTCATCACCAAAAAACTCAATTCGGTAAGGTTCATCGTTAGAAAATGAAAACACATCTACAATTCCTCCACGTACCGAAAATTCTCCAGGCTCCGTAACAAAGTCAACACGTTTAAAATGATATTCAAACAGTACTTCGTTAATAAAATCGAGTGATAGGTTTTCACCACGTGTTACCTTCAATGTGTTTTTTTCCAGCTCTTTTTTCGTCACTACTTTTTCAAAAAGTGCCGTTGGGTAGGTAACAATTACCGCAGGTTTTTTACGTGAGTTAATACGGTTGAGTACTTCTGAACGCAACAACACATTGGCGTTGTCGGTTTCTTCTATTTGATACGGACGACGATACGAACCAGGATAAAACAATACGTTTTTCTCACCTAGTAATTGCTCTAAATCGTTTAAATAATAGGCCGCTTCTTCTTTATCATTACAAATAAACAAGTAGGGTTTATCGGCAGTTTTAAAAGTTTCAGATATGACAAAAGACAACGAAGACCCCACCAAATTCGAAAGTTGAAAATGGTGTTTCTCTTGTTGTAGCGCTTGTTGTACCAAAGCTACTTTTGAAGCGTTTTGGTAGTAGTTTACAATAGTTTGCTTACTCAACGGTACTAAATTTTTGCAAAGATACGGGGATTATATTTTGTGGGGAAATTGTAGGTTTGGGATTTCTTATTGTTAACTTTTCAGTATTTGAAAAGTAGCGTATTTATCACGCTAACTTTTTATTTAAATTTTGAGTTTTCTTTGTTATTTTTAATTTTATTTTACAACCAAACCCACTGTTTTTCTATATTTTAAATAATTTACTTTCTTGTGATAATTTCAATACTTCATAAATACTGGTATCTATATCAGTTGGAAGTTTGTCACGAAGAACAGGTGCTATATATTGACAGTTTATTTCATTAATGATAGTAGTCATTAAATTTAAAATTTGGTTACCATGCACTGTCTCAATTTGGTCATGAATGATGAAATGTAACGATTCAATGTCTAAAGAATCGGCAAATTGAATATATGCTAAATCAAAGGCTGCAATCTGCCCTTTCTTTTTCCCAGTCCCTAAATTTCCACTTATGCTAGAAATATTTAGTTCATAGCCTTTTTCTGATTTTTCAGAACTCATAACAAATTGTTCCCCATATAACTTACTTGAAATTGAAGAAAAATACCTATTAAAATCTTCTATCCTACTTTTTATTAAACTGTCTTTATCATTTATCGACTTATTAATTTCATTTAAATCTCTGGAAATATCATTTAACTTATTCATAGATTTTTCCCAAAGCCTTTTCAACTCTTCAAAATTTCCTTTTTTCTCATATGCAATATTCAGATTTGTAATTATTTTTTGAAGTTCTGAAACAGCACCAGATTTTTTCAATTTTGTGGTGAATTTTTCCTCATTAATCAATAGCTCTTTAAGTTCTCTCCTTTTTAATATAATTGAGTCATTTAAAACAGGTAGTTCTTCTGTTATAAAGTTAATTTTTTCTGAAAGCATTGAATTATGAAAGTTTAATGTTTCTTCAAATGATTTTTGAATAGATGGATTTAGAATTTTTGCTTCTTTATATAAATGTTGAATTTGAGATACATCAATATTTGAGTATTCTTTTTCAAGTTCAACTTTACTTTCTTCAATAAGTTCCTTTCGTATTTCGATTTGGCTTATTTCGGTAGAAATTTTATTGATTTTGGATTTAATTGAATTTAAAGAAGACAAATCATCATCGTAATTTTCATTAATATTGAAATTTTCTTTTGTAATTTCTAAATCCGATATAGTGCGATTTATTACAGTTAAAGACTGTTCAATTTGAGAAAGATTACTTTCTTTTCTCAGTCTTTTTTGTAAATTTTCTTCAATCTTTTTTTGAGTCAGTAATCGCTGTTTTTTGTCAGCATCATCTAAGTCTATACCTAACCAAAAAAGATAAAGAGGTTCATACTCATCTGCAGTAGTATTAAAATGTAGAACTTTTACAGCATTTACTAATCTATTTTTCTCATCTCTAATATTCTTTGCTATAAGTTGTCTAAAAGTTGGCTTAAGCTTATCAGAGTGAAAAATTAATTCTTTTAACTTTATTTTAAAATTTTCATCATTAAACTGTTCTCCATTTATTTCTTGAATTTTATCTTTTCTACTCAAAAAGTTTCTACGTATAATAATTTCCCTTGAATTTACAACATCTAAATCTTCTTTTAGAATTAGGGTAATAATTATATTATTGTTTTTAAGAAAACTTTCAATTAGATTATTTCCTTTATTTTTAAATTCTTGGTCTTGATATATATTTTTTCCTTTACCACCTAAACAAAAATCTATTAAACGAATTGCAGTTGTTTTTCCAACATTGTTACCAGATTCTTGCTCATTATCAGCATTAGTTTCATCAACTATTAAATTAATTCCTTTATGAAAAGGAATTTCTCTGATGACGTTTTTGTCATTTTCTATTTTTAGAAGTTTTAGAAACATTTTTTAATTTTTCCTTTGTCGATGTCAACAACACCATTTAAATACAACCAGTCTAAACTAAGAGTAAATATATTCATTGAAACCACGTGGTTATTTTGAATTCCACGATATAACTCTAGATAATCAAATTTTTCATTCCTTGAACTTATTAGTTCATTAAGTATTAATGAACCTATAAAATATAAAGAATGTTCAGGGTTTATGTCTTTATTTAAAATCATTTAGGCTCTTCTAAAATTTTACAACGAACAAATGCATCAACAATTATAATCTTCATTCCAATATTTACAGCTTCAAAAGGAATATTTTCTTTTGCATTTGGACTTTTCTCGTATAGTTCCCATAAATAGTTTTCAACAAGCTCAATTAAATTGTCTGCATTCTCTCTAATTTTTTCAATAGTTAAATCTTCTCCAAGAATTTCTCCCTTAGCTTTTAAATAAAGTTTATTAATATTTTGTAAAAGTAATTCTTTCTTAAAAGAACCTTGTTTCTCTATTTCAGAATATATTTTATTCAATTTTCCATGATAAACTTTATATTGTTCAAGAATGGGCTTGTAAACTATAATTTTGTTATATTCAATTTTTTTATCAGGACTATAAGTTTTTGTTGAAGTTAATATTTCAACATTCTCTAGACTTATTGAACTGATATGATTAATCACAACCGCTAATGAAGAAGGGTATTTATTTAAAATATCAGTTGTTCCAATTTTTTTTAAAATATCCTTTTCATGATTTTGTTTCATTAGTTTCAGAGATGAAACTGTATATTTTGAAATATCATTAGTTTCGATATGATGATTTGCACATAACAAGATTAAATTGTCGTAACTTGCTCTTTCCTTATCTGTCATGTTAGAGTCATATCTTTCTCCTCCTTTTTCGGCTCCTGCAATATGACAAATATTTGATAAGTTTGTATCATTTTTAGGATTTGTAAAAGTAGTTGGACAACCTGGAAATGCGCATTGATTTCCTGATAAACTATAAAGTCTTTTAATTGTCAGTTGGCTATAATTTCTTGGTCCTTTTCCCACTCAGCAAATATAGGATTTAAATGTTTGATTATCGCTTCTTGAATTGGTAACAACAGCTATATACACAAATCTCATTCTTAAATATATTGTATGTATATCTCACTTCTCGTTAAAAAATTTCATGAGAAAAATAAAAAGGAACAGGGGGTCTGGTCTATTTCTTTATCTTTTTTCGATTCTAAACATACAAAATATTTTGTGTCAGTGCAATAGTGGGGTAATGTTCTTTCTTTGTCTTGATACAAAGAAGCAAAGATCAAGACTGCACATAAAAACATAAGAAAATACTACGGCACCATCCTCCACAGATGAAAAGAACTCGCTACGCTCAAACAGCTTTTCATCTTTAGTCCAACACTGCTGCCTAGATTTTCAAAATTTTTATGGTGATGTCGGATTACTCCTATTTAAAATTGTGGTCATATCGAGATAGAATGAAAAAGTAATGCAGATTGCTTCACTGCATTGCATTTCTTTCGCAATGACGGTATTCGTTTTACTCGTCATTACGAAGAAGAATGACGAAGTAATCTGTTCTTTAAAAAACGGATTGCTTCATCCCGAAGTTTCGGGATGAAGCAATAACATTTATTTTCCCTGTTGTTTTATAACCGTCATCTATAGATTAAACCATAAAATCCACCGCAAGAAACGATAAGAATGAAAACTGTTTGAATCTGACGTAAGGAGGATGAGTTCTTTTCGTTCCGTTTCGAGGATGTGATTTTTTGAGTGAAAAGCTATGAAGACTAGATTTTTTTGCTTCTTTTTTCATCAATGGAAAAAAGAATAGGAGAGTTGTTTTGTTAATATTTACGAGAGATTCCCACCTGCGCGGGAATGACATCTAAGTAGTAACATAATTGTCACATCGAGTGAAATTACGAGCAACGAAGTGAAACGTAATTTTGTATCGAAATGTGGATAAGTACCAAGTATTAGTTCTCGATACGAATTTCTCTCATTTTCATTCGACAAATTCACTCGAACTGACATTGGAACTATAAAGAAACATAAATATTTTTTTATTAGGTCATCTATAGATTAAACCATAAAATCCACCACAAGAAACGATAAGAATGAAAAGCTGTTTGAATCTGACGTAAGGAGGATGAGTTCTTTTCGTTCCGTTTCGAGGATGTGATTTTTTGAGTGAAAAGCTATGAAGACTAGATTTTTTTGCTTCTTTTTTCATCAATGGAAAAAAGAATAGGGTAGTTGTTTTGTTAATATTAACGTGAGATTCCCACCTGCGCGGGAATGACATCTAAGTAGTAACATAATTGTCACATCGAGTGAAATTATATGAAGCATCGTGAAACGTAATTTTGTATCGAGATGTGGATAAGTACCAAGAATTAGTTCTCGATACAAATTTCTCTCATTTACATTCGTGAAATTTACTCGAACTGACATTGGAACTATAAAGAAAAACAAATATTTTTTTATTAGGTCATCTATAGATTTAGCCATAAAATCCACAGCAAGAAACAATAAGAATGAAAAGCTGTTTGAATCTGACGTAAGGAGGATGAATTCTTTTCATTCCGTTTCGAGGATGTGATTTTTTGAGTGAAAAACTATGAAGACTAGATTTTTTTGTTTCTTTTTTCATCAATGGAAAAAAGAATAGGGTAGTTGTTTTGTTAATATTAACGTGAGATTCCCACCTGTGCGGGAATGACATCTAAGTAGTAACATAATTGTCACATCGAGTGAAATTACGAGCAACGAAGTGAAACGTAATTTTGTATCGAGATGTGGATAAGTACCAAGTATTAGTTCTCGATACGAATTTCTCTCATTTTCATTTGACAAATTCACGCGAACTGACATTGGAACTATGGATGATCTTATCACTAATTTTAATAAAACTATGTACTTTAAAAAGTGACTTTTTACATAAATTTTCATCTAAATACATAGAAAAATCTTAAATTTATAACTAAAAACAAAGAACTATGTCAATATCAGATTTATACTCAAGTGGTCAACACAAACAAGCCGTTGGTCATTTTGCAAGCGTTGTTAAAATTGCCATTACGGATGGTATTATAGAGGAAGGTGAGCAAAAATTATTAGATAAAACCGCTAAAATACTTGAGATAGGCGAAGAAGAATACAAAGCTATTTTAAAAAATCCAGACAAGTATCCGGTAAATGCTCCTGTTAGTTATGACGAGCGTATTGAGCGTTTATACAGATTAGCAAAAATGATTTTAGCTGATAACAATGTGAGTAAAGAAGAAATGGCGCTTATGCGTAAAATTTCTATCGCTCTAAACTTTCCAGTAGATAATGCTGAAAAAGTATGTGACGAAGCTATTCATTTGATTATGAATGATAATGATTTAGATAGCTTTACTGATGCAATTAAAAAAGTAAACGCAGTTTAAAAACTGTGTTTACATACTAAAATTGCAAAAATTAAGTTAATACAAACATAAATATCCCCCCCATTATGCTTTTAAAAACAAAACTTTTTTTTGCTTTTATAGTACTATCTTTAAGTACTTTAGCTCAAACAAAAAACAACGAGTGGCAACTTGGTATTAGTGGAAGTGTAGTAAAATTTCCCGAAGCAGATGCCAGCTATATTGGTGATCAATACATGTTTCAAATACCTAGATTAAACGTTTCTGCTCCGTTAACCGATAAACTTATTTTAGATGGTGCACTTTCATTTAATACTTTTGATGTTGGTTTTATTAGTAATTCTGCCAAATATTTTTCTATGGATGGCTCGCTGAGGTATGTATTTAGAGGAGTAACTCAAGATTTTTTACCCTATGCTTTTGTTGGAGGTAGTTTAGTAGATTCTGAAAGAAAAATGACTCCAACCATGAATATTGGTGCTGGTGCTAACTATTGGGTAACTAACGCTATTGGTATTAATACTCAAGTGTACTACAAACACTCTTTAGAATCTTATGAAAGTATGCGATCACATATACAAGTTACCTTAGGTATTGTTTTTGCTTTAAAGGTTAAAGGTTTTGGCGGAAATAGTAGAAAAAAAGGATCTGTAGGTGGCGCGTGTTACTTCAATCAATTTTAATCAAAAGAATACATTAAACCATTACTTAATACATACTGCTCATTGGTAATACCAATTACAGGAAATTGGTCATACTGATAAGAAAATGTTGTAGTAAATGAGAGGTTTTTAAACACTTCTACTGCAATAGAGGTTTGGCTAGAAATTCTAAAATCTGAAAATTTATCTAACCTAGGTTGAAAGTAGGTGGTACTTACCAAAGAAACATTTTCTTTAGGAAATAAACTGCATGAAAAATAAGAGCTATTTCTAAAGTCATTATGGTTTGTAGGATTGTCAATTTTAGCATATTCATGCTCAAACATTATGGCACTTCCTAAATAAAGTTTGTACTTGTCAGATTTATTAAACTTATATCGAATTCCAGAGCCTACAAGACCTCTAAAATTAATTGCAGATATTTTGTCTTGCTGAGATTGTAAAAAGGCCTCTAAAGACAGCTTAGGATTTATTTTATGGTTATATCTAAGGTGTTGTGAATTTTTACTAACTAATTTGGTAGAATTAGCCTCTTTAAAGTCTAAATCGTTAATAAATAACCATAAAGACTTATCTGTTTTATACTGTACACGAATTCTATTAGAAAAACTAAAAATTTTATTCGTGTTTTTAATAAGTTGAAAATTTACTTTTGTATAACCAGACCATCCTAAAGTGTCTGTAACACGTCGTAAATTTTCAACATTAATTATTTGTGTATGAGCAAAAAAACTGCTCATAACAAACAGTATTATCAGCAGTTTTTTATTCATTTTATAATAAGTTTTCTATGGCGTTTGTTATTCTTTTTACCGTAGTTTCTTTACCAATCATGGTCATGATATCAAACAAATCTGGCCCAGCTAATTTACCTACCAAACTTAAACGTAATGGTTGCATTACCTTACCAAAACCTATTTCTTTAGATGTGATCCATCCTTTAATTACTGTTTGAGCATTATCTACTGTAAAATCTTCAATAGTGTTAATAACTGCAACTAATTCGTTCATTAAATCTGCCGTAGTATCTTTCCATTGCTTTTTAACAGCTTTCTCATCATAACTTGAAGGATTTTCAAAAAAGAAGCTAGATAAATCCCAAAAATCTGCCACAAAAACAGCACGTTCTTTAATTAACGTAACTACTTTTTGAACATAATTTTCATCTGCATTAATTCCTTTTTCAGTTAATAATGGCAGGTATAATTTTGTTAATTCTTCAGCAGATTTTAATTGTAAATATTGCTGATTAAACCATTTGGTTTTGTCTGGACTAAATTTAGCTCCAGATTTACTAACTCTTTCTAAATCAAAAGATTGAATTAACTCTTCAAGAGAAAATATTTCTTGCTCTGTTCCAGGATTCCAACCTAAAAAGGCAAGCATATTTACAAATGCTTCTGCAAAATATCCATCTTCTTTGTATCCACGTGAAACATCATTTGTATCTTCATTAGTATATGCTAATGGAAAAACAGGAAATCCTAATTTATCACCATCACGTTTACTTAATTTCCCCTTTCCAACAGGTTTTAAAATTAATGGTAAGTGTGCAAATTTTGGAGCCTCCCAACCAAAGGCTTTGTACAATAATACATGTAATGGCATAGAAGGTAACCATTCTTCACCTCTAATTACATGTGATATTTGCATTAAATGATCATCAACAATGTTTGCTAAATGATACGTTGGCATTCCATCAGACTTAAATAATACCTTATCATCTAAGGTATTTGTATCTATTTTAATAGTACCACGTATTTCATCTTGCATGATTAAAGTTTCATCTTGTGGTGTTTTAAAACGAACAACAAATTTTTCACCATCCGCAATTCTTTGAGCTACATTTTCAGCAGATAATGCTAATGAGTTTTGTAATTTTTCTCTGTTATGCCAGTTATAAATAAACGTTTTTCCGTTTGCTTCATGATCTTTTCTGTGTGCATCTAATTCTTCAGCAGTATCAAAAGCATAATAAGCCCAACCTTTTGCAATTAATTCATCTGCATATTGTTTGTATAATTCTTTACGTTCTGACTGTCTGTAAGGACCAAATTTTTCATTTTTTCCTGGACCCTCGTCAAACGGAATGTTACACCAATCTAACGAGTTTATAATATACTGTTCAGCATTAGCAACATAACGGGTTTGGTCTGTATCTTCAATACGTAACACAAAAGTTCCGTTGTGTTTTTTTGCAAATAAATAATTAAACAAAGCGGTTCTAACTCCACCCATATGAAGTGGTCCGGTAGGACTTGGCGCAAAGCGTACTCTTACGTTTTCTGACATTTTTGTTTGTTTTGAAAGCGCAAAGATAATTATTACATATATTTTGATTGTTTTTTGATGTAAAAAACATGAACTTAGCTTACTATCAATTATAATTTGTTACTTAAAATCCTTTCTATGAAAATTTTACGCAATATTGGTAAATTTATTTTAGTGTTAATTGCCATTTTAACAGCGGTTAGTCTTTTATTTTTTGTTCAGTTAGATAAAGATGTTGAAGATTTAAAACCATTGTATACCAATAAAAATTCACAATTTGTATCGGTTAACAATATGCATGTTCATTATAGAGATGAAGGTGTAAAAAATGATAGTTTACCAATTCTTTTAATTCATGGTACAGGTGCCAGTTTACACACTTTTGATGGTTGGACAGCACAATTAACTGGTAAAAAGAGAGTCATAAGGTTAGATTTACCTGGTTTTGGATTAACAGGGCCGTTTACACACACTGATTATTCTATTGATAGTTATGCTCAGTTTATTAACTCGTTTTTAAATACTATTAATGTTAAAAAATGTATGGTTGCTGGTAATTCTTTAGGAGGTCATATTGCTTGGAATTTTACTGCAAAATATCCATCAAAAGTTGAAAAGTTAGTATTAATAGACGCTACTGGTTATCCTTTTACGCCCGAAAAAACTCCAATTGCTTTTACTTTGGCTAAAAAACCTGTATTAAATAAATTATTAACAGTACTTACTCCAAAGTTTGTAGTTAGAAAAAGCGTGGAAAATGTATACTTTGATACTAGCAAAGTTTCTGATAGTTTAGTACAACGTTATTTTGATTTAACCTTGCGTGCTGGAAATAGACAAGCATTAGTTGATAGAATGACAACAGAAAAACAAGAACTAGAATCTGAAAAAATAAAAACCATTCAACAACCCACATTAATTTTATGGGGAGATCATGATTTTTTAGTACCAATTAGTTTAGCGTATCAATTTCATCAAGATTTACCAAATAGTGAATTAGTAATTTTTGAAAATTTAGGTCATGTACCTATGGAAGAAAATCCGATACTAAGTTTAGAGCCTGTTTTAAAATTTTTGGATTTATAAAAAAATATGGACTCTCCTTTTCAAAAAACAACCTATTTAGACTTTCATAACCATAAAAAACGTCGAAAATTAAACGAAATTATAACTGAAATTACCTCTGTTCACTATGGTAAAAATACTGAATATGAGTTATTTACCATAGGAAAACACCCTTGGTGGACAACAGAAGAATTAAGCCCTGAAGAAGTGGCTTATTTTAAAGGGTGTTTAAGCCAAAAAAACTGTTTAGGAATAGGAGAGGTTGGTTTGGATAAATTAAATGGACCAGAATTGCTAATTCAGCGTAAAGTGTTAGAAAGTCAACTAAAATTAGCAAATGAATTACAAAAACCGGTAATTATTCATTGTGTGAGAGCTTTTGACACCCTTTTAAAAATAAAAAAAGATTTTCCTAAAATACCTAATTGGTGTGTACACGGTTTTTCACGACACGCAATTTTGGCGGAACAATTAATCCATCAAGGATTTTATATCTCACTTATGCCGGTTCGTGAAGTTACTAACAAATACATAAGCTTGTTAAAAAGTTTACCTGAAGATCGTTTTTTTTTAGAAACCGATAGTATGCCAAATATCAAAATAGAGGATATATATTTGCAGGCATCAAAAATAAGAGAAGTTTCACAAGAAACATTACAAAAACAATTGGTTAAAAACGCAGAAAAATTTTTTGGTTATGAGTAATTGGTTAGAACGTACCGAATTATTAATTGGAACAGAAGCTTTAAATAAATTACAAAACACACATATTTTAGTAGTTGGTTTAGGTGGTGTAGGAAGTTATGCCGCAGAGACTATGGTAAGATCTGGTATTGGTAAAATTACAATTGTAGATGGTGATGATGTAGACCCAACAAATAAAAACAGACAATTACAAGCATTGGATTCTACAGCTGGCTTACAAAAAGCGGAAGTTTTAAAACAACGCTTTTTGGATATTAATCCTGAGTTAGAAATTACTGTTTATGACGAATTTTTAACACCAGATGCTATGCATCAGTTATTAATTAATAACTCGTTTGATTTTGTTATGGATTGTATTGACAGTATTAGTCCGAAAGTGAGTTTAATTTTAACGCTTAGAAGGTTAGAATGTAAATTTATATCATCTATGGGAGCAGGAGGGAAGTTAGATCCTACAAAAATTAAAATTGCTGATATTAAAAAAGTGCGCGAGTGTAAATTTGCGCAAACTGTAAAGAAATACTTAAAAAATAAAGGTGTAAGAGATGGAGTATTAACCGTTTTTTCTGAAGAAATTCAAATAAAAGAATCTTTACAATTAACTGATGGTACTAACTTTAAAAAATCTTTTTACGGAACAATTGCCTACATGCCAGCAATGTTTGGAATGACTATGGCTTATGAAGTGATTAGAAGATTAACACGAAAATAAAAAAGCCGCCAATTGGCGGCTTTTTTATTAGTTATCTAATAAACTAATCAAGGTTTTAATCTTATTTTTTAAAGAAACTGCAAGTTCATTGTTACCATCCATATCTGTTGGACTAATTTCAATAACTCCATCTTCATTATTATCAGTTACGTTTGCTAATTCTTCTACTGAAAATAAATTAGCTACATCAAAATAAACAACTACAGAATTTAGATCGTTGTTAACGATAATATCAGATTGCTCATCTTCAAAATCAACTTCAACCTCTTCTTCAAAATCATGCCAAAAAACAAAAGGTGTGTTATTAATAGTTCCTTTTACTTGAATAGACTTGTTAAATAATTCGCTGTTTTGATCTTCACTTTTATCAAACTCAAATTCTAGTTCTTCAAAAGTGGCATTAGGAACTTGAAAATCTAAAAAGTTTGTAGGTAGAGCAGTTAAATCCAAAACAAATGGTCCGTCAAGTGCTATTTCATCCATTGAATCATAGTAACCATTATCATCCCAATCGTCAGAATCATCTTCATGTTCTACGTCAATTTCTAACTCAAATTTAGATACGTTTACTAAAAATTCTTCTACAATTACCTCTTGGTTTTTAGCATTTTTACCTGCTGATGCAGTTATATTCGATTTTGCTGATAATTGAATTGTTCCTGGTTCTGGAGTTTCATCAGAACAAGCATAAAATGCTACTAACAATGCAACAGTTAATAGGGGTTTAATTAATTTCATCTTCTATAAATTTTAATTACTATATATAGAACAGTTAAATTTTAAAAATCCCTACCTTGAATTGTAAAAAAATATTCATCGTCTAATATTTTGAGTATTTTTACGTATGGTTACAAGCAATTTTACTCAAATTCAACAAAAGTTAGCGCAGTTTAGTAAAAAGTACTACACAAATGAGCTAATTAAAGGAAGTATATTATTTATAACATTAGGCGTATTATACTTTCTATTTACTCTTTTCATTGAATATTTTTTATGGTTAAAACCAACGGCAAGAACTGTATTGTTTTGGTTATTTATAGTTATTGAATTGTTTTTGTTGATACGTTTTATAGGTTTTCCCATTTTTAAGTTATTTGGATTACAAAAAGGAATTAGTTCAGAGGAAGCTTCGGATATAATTGGTAATCATTTTCCAGAAGTTAAAGACAAACTTTTAAATGTTTTACAACTACAACAAAACAGTTCTCAATCAGAATTACTATTAGCAAGTATTGAACAAAAATCAATCGATTTACAACCTATACCATTTAGTAAAGCAATAAATTTTAAAGCAAATATTAGTTATTTAAAATATGCATTGATTCCAGTATGTATTTGGTTGCTTATTTTTATAACAGGATTTAATAATAAATTACAAGAAAGTTTTACTAGAGTAGTAAATCATAAAATTGCTTATACACCTCCAGCACCATTTTCATTTCAATTAACCAATAATAATTTAAAAGTAATTCAAGGAGATGCTTTAACTATTTATGCAGAAACTGTTGGTGAGGTTACTCCTGAAAACGCAAAAATAATTTATAACAATCAAGAGTATTATTTAGAGAATAACGGAAGTGGATTATTCTCGTACACTTTTGATGCTGTTATGCAACCCATCGATTTTTACATTGAAGCAAATGAAGTTCAATCTAACAATTATGCTATAGAAATTATTAAAACGCCAACGATACAAAATGTTCAAATGCAATTAAACTATCCGAGGTATGTAGGAAAGAAAAATGAAGTGTTACCCAATACAACGAACGTGAATGTTCCACAAGGAACAATTATAACTTGGAACGTAAAAACTACTGAAACAGATAGCGTTAATTTTATATTAGATAAAAAAAGAAAAGCATTTCAATTAAAAGAAAATGGAGATTTTACATTTTCAAAAAGTATACTAAACACCACTAATTATAAAATTAGCAGTTCTAATAAGAGTTTAAAAGATTACGAGTCTTTACAGTTTTACGCAAATGTTATAAAAGATGAAAACCCTACAATTTCGGTAACATCTAATATTGATAGTATAAGTAGAGGACCTGTTTTTTTTGCTGGACAATTAGCAGATGATTATGGATTATCTAAACTAGAGTTAGTGTATTATGATGTTGAAAATTCAGATATAAAACAAAAACAAAACATTAGTATTAGCAAAGAAGCAATTCAAAGCTTCTTTTACAAATTCCCCGAAAATATTGATTTAAAAGAAGGGATAAACTATGAATTATATTTTCAGGTATTTGATAATGATGCTGTAAATGGAAAAAAGAAAGCAGTTAGTAAAACATTTTTCTATCGTCAAAAAACTACAAATGAAGTAGCTGAAGAATTACTAAAAGAACAAGAAGAATATATTAATAATCTAGAAAATTCTTTAGATAAACAACGAAAGAGTAAACAAGATCTAGAAAAAATTCAACTTGACTTACAGAATAAAAAGTCTATGAATTGGAATGATCAAAAAAAGATTGAAAAGATTGTTAAGCGTCAAGAACAATACAAACAAATGATGCAGAGACAAACTGAAAAACTTCAAGAAAATTTCAGTGAGAAAAAAGAACAAACAGAAAGTTTACAAGAAAAGAAAGAGGATCTTCAGAAAAGAATTGATGAATTAAAAAAGGTAGAGAAGCAACAAAAGTTATTAGAAGAGCTTTTGAAAATGGCTGAAAAATTAGATAAAGAAGAACTCTTAAATAAAACAAAAGAACTTGCCGAACAGAATAAACAACAAGAAAAAAGTTTAGAACGTATTTTAGAAATGACAAAACGTTTTTATGTTGAGCAAAAAATGAATCAAATTGCTGATAAATTAAATGACTTAGCAAAAAAACAAAATGAACTTGCTAACAAAAACGCTACTACCAAAGAACAAGAAGAAATAAATAAAGAATTTAATAAAGCTAAGGAACAGCTGAAAGAACTAGAAAAAGAAAATGAACAGTTAAAAGAACCTATGGATGTTCCTAAAATGCAAGATTTAAAATATCAAGCTCAAAAACAATTGAACAAGGCTGATAAGAATTTAGAACAAAATAAACCCGGAGAAGCAAAACAAAATCAGCAAAAAGCAGCTCAAAAAATGCAACAGATGAGTAATAAAATGCAAAAATCTATGCAGGGGATGAGTGGAGAAATGGCTGAAGAAAACATGGAAGGGTTAAGAAAAATTTTAGAAAACTTATTAACCTTTTCATTCGATCAAGAAAAATTAATGAAGTCTTTTGATGAATCATCTACTTCAGATCCTAATTATGGATATAACCTAAAAAAACAATACCAACTTAAAACGTATTTTGAACACATTGATGACAGTTTGTTTGTTTTATCTATGCGTGTACCTAAAATATCGTCAGAGATACAAAACCATTTAGCAGATGCACATTATAATATTGATCAATCTTTAGATAATTTTGCTCAGAATAGATTCAGAAATGGACTTTCTAATCAACGCTATGTTATTACAGCAGCAAATACTTTAATTGATATGTTAAGTAATAACTTAGATGCAATGAAAAATGCGAAACCTGGTAGTGGAAAAGGAAAAGGAAAAAAACAGTCATTTAGTTTACCAGACATTATTCAAAAGCAAAGTGATTTGATTGAAAAAATGAAAGAAGGTATGAAAAAGAGTAATGAAGGTAAACCGAAAAATGGAGAAGGTAAAAAACAAGGTGAAGGAAAAGGAGGAAAAGGAGAGGAAATGAATGGAGAATTGTATGAAATATTTAAACAACAAAACGAACTTAAACAGCAATTAAATGATGCTATTGAAAATGGTTTAGACGGAAACGGTAATGCAAAAAAAGCATTACAAAGAATGGAGCAACTAGAAAATGAATTATTAGAAAGAGGGTTTAATAACACATCATTACAAAGAATGCAACAATTAAACTATGAATTATTAAAACTAGAAAAAGCAACATTTGAACAAGGAAAGGATAAAAAAAGAAAAGCAACAACTAATACAAAACAATATAATAACCAATCAAAAAAAGAGCTTGAATTTAAAAAGCAATTTTACAATCAAACAGAAATATTGAATAGGCAATCATTACCTTTGCAAGAAAATTACCGTAAAAAGGTACAAGAGTATTTTAGTAATCAAAAACAATAACATCTGTAATAAATAAGATGTTCATACGATGATAGCATTTAATTACGAAACAAATTTTAATTTAAAAAATGAAACCACAACTGAAAAATGGATTTTAGAGGCAGTGGAAGAAGAAGGATTTGAAGTAGGAGAAATCAATTATATTTTTTGTAATGATGAGTATTTACATAAAATTAATGTAGAATTTTTACAACATGATACGCTTACAGATATTATAAGTTTCGATTATACATTAGGTAAATTAATAGGCGGTGATATATTTATTTCTATAGAGAGAGTAAAAGACAACGCAATAGATTTTAATGTATCATTTGAAGAAGAACTTCACAGAGTTTTAATTCACGGTATTCTACATTACATGGGATATAAAGATAAAACAGATGAAGAAAAACAATTAATGAGAGCTAAGGAAAATTATTATTTAAAAAGCGTAAATTTGTAGTCCGTTCCACGTGGAACGGATTTTTTATTTTCTAATAAATTTAAAGTATTTAAACCATGAGTTTATACAACACAACGTATGACGTTATTGTAGTAGGAGGTGGACATGCAGGGAGTGAAGCTGCTGCTGCAAGTGCAAATATGGGAGCACATACATTGTTAATTACAATGAACTTACAAAACATTGCACAAATGAGTTGCAATCCTGCTATGGGAGGAATTGCAAAAGGACAAATAGTAAGAGAAATTGATGCATTGGGTGGTTATAGTGGAATTGTAACAGACAAAACTGCAATACAATTTAAAATGCTTAATAAATCTAAAGGACCTGCCATGTGGAGTCCAAGAGCACAATCGGATAGAATGCAATTTGCAGAATGTTGGAGAACGATGTTAGAACAAACAGAGAATTTAGATTTTTATCAAGATTCGGTTAATGGATTAGTGTTTGATGGAGATAAAATAGTGGGTGTAAAAACTGCTTTAGGTTTAGAGATAAAAGCTAAAACAATAATTGTTACAGCTGGTACATTTTTAAATGGATTAATACATATTGGAGAGAAAACATTTGGAGGTGGTAGAGCAGGAGAAAGTGCTTCAACAGGAATAACAGAAGATTTGGTTGCTAAAGGATTTGAATCAGGTAGAATGAAAACTGGAACACCTCCAAGGGTAGATGGAAGATCTCTTGATTACTCCAAAATGACTGAGCAACCAGGTGATGATAATCCAGAAAAATTTTCCTATAGTAATGTAACAAGACCATTATTAAAACAACGATCTTGCTGGTTAACATACACAAATCCGGAAACACACGATTTACTTAGAGAGGGGTTTGAAAGATCACCAATGTTTAATGGTAGAATAAAATCTACGGGTCCAAGATATTGCCCTTCTGTAGAAGATAAAATTAATAGATTCGCTGAAAAAACAAGACACCCTGTATTTGTAGAACCAGAAGGTTGGAACACCGTTGAAATATATGTAAATGGATTTTCAACATCGTTACCTGAAGATATTCAAGATAAAGCAATTCGAGCAATTCCTGGATTTGAAAATGTAAAGTTCTTTAGGTATGGTTATGCTATTGAATACGATTATTTCCCGCCAACACAATTAAAACATTCTTTAGAAACTAAAATAATTGAAAATTTATTTTTCGCTGGACAAATAAACGGTACTACGGGTTATGAAGAAGCAGCAGCACAAGGTTTAATGGCTGGTGTAAATGCAGCATTGAAAACACAGAATAAAGAACCGTTTATTTTAAAAAGAAGTGAAGCATATATTGGAGTATTGATTGATGATTTAATTACAAAAGGAACTGAAGAACCTTACAGAATGTTTACTTCTAGAGCAGAATACAGAACTTTATTAAGACAAGATAATGCTGATTTACGTTTAACAGAAAAAGCATATAAAATTGGATTAGCTTCTAAGGAAAGAATGGACAGAGTAGAAGAGAAGAAAAATAAGACAGAGGCTTTAATAAAATTTATAAAAGAATTAAGTGTAAAACCAGAAGAGGTAAACAGTTTATTAGCATCTAAAAATTTAGCAGAAGTTAATCAGTCTATGAAATTGTTTAAAATTGCTGCAAGACCACAATTATCATTTAATGACTTTAGGGTAATTAAAAAATTAGAAGATTATATTTCAGAGCATGATATAGATAATGAAATTATTGAGCAAGTAGAAATTTATTTAAAATATTCTGGTTATATAGAAAAAGAAAAAAACAATGCTGACAAACTAAACAGATTAGAGAATGTTCCTATACCTTCATCATTTGATTATAGTAAAGTAAAATCATTGTCATATGAAGCAAGGGAAAAGCTATCAAAAATACAACCAACAAGTATATCACAAGCTAGCCGAATAAGCGGTGTCTCACCAAGTGATATTTCAGTATTACTTGTTTATATGGGTAGATAAACATAAAAAACGTTCCATGTGGAACGTTTTTTTATTTTATATAATTTAGTAATATTGTTCCACGAGGAACAAATTTAGTAATGTTCCATGTGGAACATAAAAATAATAACATTGAATATTACAGAAAAAATTAAAAATAATAATATAGTATTTATTAAGTGTAAAGATTATACAGTAAGTAATGAAGAATTTCAAATTAATAAAAGTAATGAATATGACTTACTGTACACTGAAAATTTACCAGATGATTTAGGTAAATACTATGAAAGTGAAGCGTATATTTCGCATACAGATAGTAACAAAACACTAATAGATAAAGTGTATAAATTGGTTAGAAATTTTACACTGAATTCGAAAGTTAGATTAATAACTAAACATAATACAGGTTCTAAAAATCTACTAGATATAGGATCTGGTACTGGTGATTTTTTAATAAAAGCTAAAAGTAAAGGATGGACAGTTGATGGGGTAGAACCAAATGAAAAAGCAAGAGTGATATCTTCAACTAAAAATTTAGTTATAAATAAATCTATTGATAATATTGAGAATAAAAGATACAGCACTATAACAATGTGGCATGTTTTAGAACACGTGGTAACTATAGATGAGTATATTGAAAAGATAGATAAATTACTTGATGATAATGGAACTTTAATAGTTGCCGTACCAAATTATAAAAGTTATGATGCTAAATATTATAAAAAGTATTGGGCTGCTTATGATGTTCCAAGACATGTATGGCATTTTTCAAAAACATCTATTGAGAAAATATTTAACGAATTTAATTTTGAATTGGTGAAAACAAAACCAATGTTGTTTGACTCGTTTTATGTTTCAATGCTATCAGAAAAATATAAGACGGGTAAAAATAATTATATAAAGGCTTTTGTGATAGGTTTGCTATCAAATTGTAAAGCTTATTTCAGTAAAGAATATTCATCACACATATATGTACTAAAAAAGAAGAATAACTAAAATTAAGTATATTTAATCGAATATTATTTAAAGCTGATAAAAGTATATTAACAAAAAATAAAAACCTCTTAAAATAGCTATTTTAAGAGGTTTTTATATAGATAAAATATATTTATTTTATAAATTATATAGAAAAAATATATTACATGTTAAATGCGATGGAAACTCCAAAAACAGAGTTTTTTGGATTGTTATCTGAATTATCAGGAAGATCAGAAAATACGCCATTAAAACCAAAACCATATCTAGCATTCAGGTGAGCATTATCTCCAAGTTTAAATCCTAAACCTAAATTTAGACCAAAGTCAACAGAGTTAAAAGCATCTTCATCAGAAATTGTAAAAAATCCAAAATTACTTTCATCATTAATTAAAAAACCAACTTGTGGACCACTTTCTAAAAAGAAGTTATCTCCTAAATAGAATTTAAACATAATTGGTACATTAATGTAATCAAGTCTAACTTTATCTTCTGCTCCATCTCCGCTATATTTTGTTCCTTGAGAAGAATATAAAACTTCTGGTTGAATAGAGAAATGTTCAGTAACTTCAAATTCATTAAAAATACCGATATGAAAAGAGGTTCTAATGTTTTCAGATTCTACTTCTTGTTCAAAAGTTTTTTCAAAATTGGTAAGATTAGTTAAATTTAAACCACCTTTAATTCCGAAACCTTGAGCGCTAACGAAACATGTGGAAATTAATGCTGCTAATAGAAATACTTTTTTCATAATTATCATTGTTAAGATTTATAAAAACAAAAATATATACGAAGTTAACAAAAGTTTAGTTTGATAGATTTAAACTTTAACTCATTTACTTAGTAAGTAAAAATAAACCAAAAATGGTTATAATAAAATAGACAGCCAAGGTCATTGCACCAGCATAATCTTTAGCTAAACGTTGACCAATTAGTAAAAAAATTAAAGTTAAAGCAGCTAACTGTACTCCATAAATAGCTAACTCTTTAGCTCCAGTAGTTGCTAAATGAAATATACCAACAAACATAAATGCACCTGCCAATAATTCAATAACTAAAATAATGGCTAGTAATAATGGTAGCGAATTTTTTAATGGAGAATTTTTAAAATGATCTT
Source organism: Tenacibaculum geojense (assembly GCF_042676005.1). Taxonomy (NCBI): domain Bacteria; kingdom Pseudomonadati; phylum Bacteroidota; class Flavobacteriia; order Flavobacteriales; family Flavobacteriaceae; genus Tenacibaculum; species Tenacibaculum geojense. The sequence continues at coordinate 70,647 of NZ_JBHTJR010000020.1, forward strand.
TAATAAAAGACAAATTACCAGACCAATCGGTAACTTTATCAATACCTGATTGAAGAAAAGTTACGATTAAAAACAATAAGATTAAAATTTCTGTAGCGTTGTTTAAAAGTTGATTCATAAATATAAAGTTTTAACAAATATAAATTTAATAGGGCAAAATGTAACATTTTTATAAAAATGCGTCATATAAGTAACTTATAAGTATATTTAACACAAAATCAACTTAAAAAATTTGACTATGCCATTTTTAATTCCAATTGCATTTTTACTGATAATCATAGTAATATCTGCATTCTTTATTGTAAAACAACAAACAGCAGCTGTAATCGAACGTTTTGGACGTTTTCAGAGTATTAGACAATCTGGTTTACAAATGAAAATACCATTAGTAGATAGAATTGCTGGTAAATTAAGTTTAAAAATTCAACAATTAGATGTAATTGTAGAAACTAAAACTTTAGATGATGTATTTGTACGTTTAAAAGTATCTGTACAGTATAAAGTGATAAAAGATAAAGTATATGAAGCTTTCTATAAGTTAGATTATCCGCATGATCAAATTACATCGTATGTATTTGATGTAGTTCGTGCAGAAGTACCTAAAATGAAATTAGATGATGTATTCGTTAAAAAAGATGATATAGCAATTGCTGTAAAATCAGAATTAAACGACGCCATGATGGAGTATGGTTATGATATTATTAAAACCTTAGTAACTGATATAGATCCAGATGCACAGGTAAAAGCTGCAATGAACAGAATTAATGCTTCTGAACGTGAAAAGATAGCTGCACAATATGAAGGTGATGCACAACGCATTTTAATTGTTGAAAAAGCCAAAGCAGAGGCTGAAAGTAAGCGTTTACAAGGACAAGGTATTGCCGATCAACGTAGAGAAATAGCTAGAGGTTTGGAAGAGTCTGTAGAAGTTTTAAACCGAGTTGGTATTAATAGCCAAGAAGCATCTGCTTTAATTGTTGTAACGCAACATTATGATACATTACAATCTATTGGTGAAGAGACAAATAGTAACTTAATATTATTACCAAACTCACCACAAGCTGGTAGTGATATGTTAAATAATATGGTAGCATCATTTACTGCGAGTAACCAAATAGGTGAGGCCATGAAGCAACAAAACAATAAAAAAGATAGAGAAGAATAAAATAAAACAAATCCCAAAGTAATGCTTTGGGATTTTAAATTATAAATTATGATATTAACAACAACATCAGGGATTGATAATAAACCTGTACAACAATACTTAGGTATTGTGACTGGTGAAACTATAATTGGTGCTAATTTTATAAAAGATTTTTTTGCTGGAATTAGAGATATAGTAGGAGGTAGATCTGGTTCTTACGAAAAGGTATTAAGAGAAGCTAAGGATAGCGCAATGAGAGAAATGAAAGAACGAGCTCAACAGATGGGTGCAGATGCAATTATAGGGATTGACTTAGACTATGAAACAGTTGGACCAAAAGGAGGTATGTTAATGGTAACAGCTTCTGGAACTGCAGTTAAATTATAAAAAAAACCGATGGTTATTTCCATCGGTTTTTTTTATATTAATCTTCCTTTTTAGGAGAATCTTCTTGTTCTTTAGTAGCGTCTTTAAATTCTTTAATTCCGGTTCCTAAACCTTTCATTAATTCTGGGATTTTTTTACCTCCGAATAATAATAAAACTAAAGCAACTACCACGACTATTTGCCATGGACCTGGCATACCTAAAAATATTGTTAATGCGTTCATTGTAATCTATATTTGAGTGACAAAGATACTAAAATCTTTAATTGCGTTGTTCAATAGTACCTCCAATAACCTTTTTTTCTTTTAAAACTTTTGGTGATCCTTTGTAAAAAATAGTTCCTCCAAATGATACTTTTGCATCTAATGTTTCATTAGATAAAACTTCTGCTTTTGCTCCAGATGCTGCTTTAATCATTGAAACGTTAGTAACCTCTAATTTAAAGCCATGATATGTACTTCCTAAGTCAACATTCACATCTTGGTTTTTTGTTGTACCAGAAAGCTTAATAACACCTCCAGAAGATGCTTTTACATAACAATGACTTGTATTGATAACTAAATTAATAAAAGCTCCCTCTTGTGCTTTAATATCAACTTTAGATTGCGAAATTTCTTTACCAGTTATAGTCGCTCCTTCATTAGCATCTATTACCATAATTGGTTTTTTGTAAAATAGGGTTGCTTTTACATCACCTTCTGCCATAGTTTCAGGAAAACGTAATGCAATTTTTAACACACCATTTTCTTCTTTAATTTTAACCTTTTCAGCTTTAGGACCTGTTATTTCAATAGCACTTTTGTCACTTTTTACTATTTCAACATCAATACCATTGTAAACTTTAAGTGTAGAAAAATTTGGAAGTACTTTATTTATAGTCGTTTGTGAATACACAAAAGTTACTGTAAATAAGGTTAATAAAATCAATATTTTTTTCATTATGAAAAATTTGAGGATAAACGAACAACAATTATAACAACTAATTTTTAAACAAAATAGTATTTAAAAACAAATGAATGTTAATTCTTAATAGGAAATTAAATCAAAATCTAAATGTTTACGCTCTAAATCGGTATTTTTAACTTTTACAACAACTTCATCTCCTAATTGTATGATTTGTTGTGTTGCCTGACCTACAATGGCATATTGAGTTTCATCATAAATAAAATAATCATCTTTAATATCTCTAATTCTTACCATACCTTCACATTTATTACTGATGATTTCAACATAAATTCCCCATTCGGTAACTCCAGAAACTACACCTTTAAATTCTTCATCTTTATGATCTTGCATGTATTTTACTTGCATGTATTTTATACTGTCGCGTTCTGCTTTAGATGCTAACTCTTCCATTTTAGAAGAGTGCTTACAGCGTTCTTCATAAATTTCTGCTTTGGGTGATTTTCCACCGTCTAAATAGTGTTGTAGTAAACGATGTGTCATAACATCTGGATAACGACGAATTGGTGATGTAAAATGACTATAATAATCAAAAGCCAATCCATAATGACCAATATTTTGAGTAGTGTACTCCGCTTTACTCATTGATCGAATAGCTAATGTTTCTACCATATTAGCCTCACCTTTTCCATGAACGTCTGCTAAAAGTTTATTTAAACTTTCAGAGGTAGTTTCTCTTGTTTCTGTATTAAGTTTATAACCAAACTTACTAACAATACTTTGTAAAGAAGCTAATTTTTCTACATCTGGTTCGTCATGAACACGGTATATGAACGTTTTATTACTAGGTTTACCTTGATGTTTACCAATAAACTCGGCTACTTTTTTATTAGCTAATAACATAAACTCTTCAATTAACTTATTAGCATCTTTGGCTTCTTTAAAAAATACACCTATTGGGTTAGCATTGTTATCTAGATGAAATTTAACCTCAACACGATCAAAAGAAATAGCACCAGACTTCATACGTTTTTTACGCATATTTTTAGCTAATTCATCTAATTTTAATATAGCTGTTACAATGGCTTGGTCTACTTCATAGGCTTCTCCAGTTAGTGAAATATTTGCAGGAACTGTATTAGATTTTGATTCTATAATTGCCTGAGCTTCTTCATAGGCAAAACGTTTGTCTGAATAAGTGACTGTTCTACCAAACCATTGATTTATAATTTGAGCTTTATCATTCATTTCAAAAACTGCCGAAAAGGTTAATTTCTCTTCATTAGGTCTTAATGAACAAACTCCGTTAGATAACATTTCGGGTAGCATCGGAACCACTCGATCCACTAAATAAACAGATGTAGCTCTATCATAAGCTTCATCATCTAAAATAGTTTTTGGTTGAAGGTAATGTGAAACATCTGCAATATGAATACCTATTTCATAATTTCCGTTTTCAAGGATTGTAAAAGATAAGGCATCATCAAAATCTTTAGCATCTTTTGGATCTATGGTAAAGGTTAGGTCTTTACGCATATCTCTTCTTTTAGCTATTTCATCTGTAGTAATTTCAATAGGTAATTCTTTTGCTTCTTTTTCTACTTCTACAGGAAATTCATAAGGTAAACCATATTCTAGTAGAATAGAATGTATTTCTGTATCATGTTCTCCTGGTTTTCCAAGAACCTCAGTAATTTTCCCAAACGGATTTTTAGAATTTTCTGGCCAATCTGTAATGGTTGCCAACACTTTGTCACCGTTGTCTGCACCATTAATTTTTCCTTTTGATATAAAGATATCTGCATACATTTTTGGATTGTCTGGAATTACAAAACCAAAATTTTTACTCATTTGTAATGTACCAACAAAAGAAGATTTAGAGCGTTGGATAATTTCTACAACATCTGCTTCTAACTTCTGATTTCTTTTTTTATGGTACACATACACCCTAACAGTATCTTCATGTAAACCTTTGTTTAAATTTACAGACGGAATAAATATGTCTTCTTCAAAATCGTCACATATAAAATATGCATTTCCTGTACTTGTAACATCTAATGTACCAATATGGTACTTCCTATCTTCGTTAATTTTATACTTACCTTTTTGTACTTCTAATACTTTTTTATTGGCAGCAAGTTCTGCTAAACGCTGAATAATTTGATTACGTCCTTGTGTGTCAGCTACTTCTAATTTAGAAGCTATCTGCTTGTAATTGTATGCTTTATTACTGTCTTCATTTAAAATTTTAAAGATTTTTCTATTCAAATCTTTAATAGTTTTTCCTTTCTTCTTTCGAAATATTTTTTTCTTTCTTGGCATATAAATAGTTAAATAATAACAGTTAGCAAATTACAAAGAAAAACTGGCATGGCAGTTTTTCTTAAAAAATCTTAAAAAAATTGTAACGTTTGTTAAATTTTTACGTCTTTATATTAAACTAAGCAACTTACTTTGAAAAACTTACGTAAAATAATTTACCTATTCATTACTATATTTCTTATAGGAATTATTGCTATGGCCGTAAGTATAAACACTACGCTAAACAAAAAAAATCCAGAACAGACAGAAAAAATTAAAAAGGATACTCTTTTACTTCTTAAGGCAAAAAGGTAATTTTTAAAAACAACGTTGTTATTAACACTTAATAACATTATAATTCTTCTTCTTTAAAAATTTAAAAATTAAAATGATTGTTATTATATACTGTTAATTTGTAGCATAACTAGTATGAATATAATTTTGTTATTTGAGTTATTAAAAACATTTAACAAGTTATGAGTTATTCAAACGTTTTAAAATCAGTATAAAAATATAGTTATTAACAAAAGTTATAAACAACTACTCACAGAAATTCATGAAAAACTAACTTAAAAAAAACTGTAAATAAATGGTTAATTTTTTGTTGATAAATGTTCATTAAAAACTCAAAAAAAAAGTTGTGTATATAAGTGTTGTGAGTGTATTGTAAAAAAAAGTTAGATTTTCAAATTTTCTTTTTAAAAGTTAGGATTATTTCTTAACAATTTTGAAACATTGGGTAAATAGCTTATTCTGAATACCTTATTAGGGTTATTAAAAAAACTAATGTTAATAGCTGTTGATAACCGTTAATAACTGTATTTTTGTGAACCATAACACAACTAAAAATCAAATCATTATGACAATTGCTATTGGTAACGACCATGCAGGTACCGAATACAAGTTCGAAATTGTTAATTTATTAGAAGAATTAGGTCACAAAGTAATTAATTTTGGAACTAATGAGGAAGATAGTATGGATTATCCAGATACTATTCACCCAACTGCAGAAGCTGTTGAAACTTCACAAGCCGATTTAGGAATTATTTTATGCGGAAGCGGTAATGGTGCTCAAATGACAGCAAATAAGCATCAAGGTATTAGAGCAGCATTATGTTGGAATAACGAATTAGTTGCTTTAGCGCGTCAGCATAACAACGCTAATATTTTAACCATTCCTGCTCGTTTTGTTTCCTTACAACAAGCTTTAGGTTTTGTAAAAATATTTTTAGATACACCTTTTGAAGGTGGTCGTCATCAAAATAGGGTAGAAAAAATAGCTTGTAGTTAATTCTATGAATTTTACTGTAAAAACATTTGATAATTTAACAACTTCAGAATTATATGCTATTCTTCAGCTGCGTTCTGAAGTTTTTGTTGTAGAGCAAGATTGTGTGTACCAAGATATTGATTATAAAGATCAAAAAGCATTACATGTTCTAGGTATTAAAAATAATAAATTAGTTGCTTATGCTCGATTATTTGATGCTGGTGATTATTTTAATACACCGAGTATAGGCAGAGTAATTGTTAAAGAGTCGGAACGTGCTTTTGGTTATGGACATGATTTAATTAAAATGGCAAAAAAAGCTATCGTTGATAACTATAAAACAGCTGTAATTACCATATCTGCTCAAACATATTTACAAAAATTTTATGAGTCTCATGCTTTTGTTCAAAAAGGTGAAGGATATTTAGAAGATGGAATTCCGCATATTAAAATGATATGTAAGGAGTAGTTTTTTAAAGATAGTTTATATGATTCCAACAACTATTTTTAATATGATAAGTATTAAGCCTAATGCAATTTTTATTATAGATGCTGTTGGTGCAATCTTATCTATTACTACATTAATTATTTTTCAAAAACTTTTAGGAGTATCTTCTTTTACAAAATATGTATTAGTATCGTTAGCTTGTATTTTAATTTGTTTTGATGTACTCAGTTACTTTTATGCTAGACAACAATTTAAAAAAGTATTTTTAAAAGTTATAGCTTATTCAAATATTACATATTGTTGTATTTGTTTATTATTGCTATTATACTTTTTTAACGATATTAGTGTATTAGGAAAGATTTATTTTTTATTAGAAATTCTTATAATTATACTTTTAAGTAAGTATGAATTAAAACTTAGTAAGTTATTATAAACTAAGAAATTAATTCTATTAAATTATCAATTTCTTCAACGTTTCCAACAGGTAAATCATTCAACCAAGCATTACCAATTCTTACTCTAACCAGCCTAAGTGTTGGAAACCCCACACCAGAAGTCATTTTACGAACTTGTCTAAATTTACCTTCTTTTAAAGTAATTGATATCCAAGATGTTGGTCCATGTCTTTCATCACGAATTTTTTTAACACGTGCTTTAAAGTTAGGAGAATCAATTAAATGAACTTTACAAGGTTTGGTAATGTATTTTTTGCCATCAAAACCAATTTCAACACCAGTTCTTAATTCATCAATAGCCTTAGCCGTAATAGCACCATCTAATTGTGCATAATATTCTTTTTCAACACCACCACTTGTAGTAATATAATCACTTACTTTACCATCAGTAGTTAAAAATAATAATCCTTCAGATTTTACATCTAATCTACCAACAGCCATCGTATTTTCTGGAAAATCATCGCTTAATTCACCTAAAAGTTTATGTTTATTATTTTTTTGATTGGTAATAAATTGCGATAAATAACCGTAAGGTTTATGAATTATAAAATGTCGATGTTTTGGCATACAGCAGTTTTAATACGGCAAAAATAAACTATTTCTTTAGGTATTAAAAAATCATCAAAAAACCATAGTTTTTTTATACCTTAGCATCTCTTATTTTATAACATTTTAGCATATTTTATGGCAGCAGATAAAGAAAAAGAAGCGAAATTAAAAGCGCTTCAACTTACTCTAGATAAATTAGATAAGTCTTACGGAAAAGGAACTGTAATGAAAATGGGCGATAAGCAAGTAGAAGATGTAGATGCTATTTCGTCAGGTTCTTTAGGTTTAGATTTAGCGTTAGGTGTTGGTGGATATCCTAGAGGAAGAATTATAGAAATTTACGGACCAGAATCTTCTGGTAAAACAACATTAACCTTACATGCCATAGCTGAAGCACAAAAAGCAGGTGGTATTGCTGCGTTTATTGATGCAGAACATGCTTTTGATCGTTTTTACGCAGCTAGTTTAGGTGTAGATATTGATAATCTAATTATTTCTCAACCAGATCATGGTGAGCAAGCATTAGAAATTGCTGATAATTTAATTAGATCTGGTGCAATTGATATTGTTATTATTGATTCGGTTGCAGCCTTAACTCCTAAATCTGAAATTGAAGGAGAAATGGGAGATTCTAAAATGGGATTACATGCTCGTTTAATGTCTCAAGCATTGCGTAAATTAACGGCAACTATTAGTAAAACTAATTGTACTGTAATTTTTATTAACCAATTACGTGAAAAAATTGGTGTAATGTTTGGTAACCCAGAAACAACTACAGGTGGTAATGCTTTAAAGTTTTATGCATCTGTACGTTTAGATATTAGAAGAAGAACTCAAATTAAAGATGGAGACCGTGTTATTGGTAACAGTACCAAAGTTAAAGTTGTTAAAAATAAAGTAGCTCCACCTTTCCAAACAGCAGAATTTGATATTATGTATGGTGCTGGTATATCTAAAGTAGGTGAAGTATTAGATATTGGTGTTGAATTAGGTATTGTTAAGAAAAGCGGATCATGGTTTAGTTACGGAGATACTAAATTGGGTCAAGGTAGAGATGCTGTTAAAAACTTAATAAAAGACAATCCTGAGTTAATGGATGAGCTTGAAGGTAAAATAAAAGAGGCTATCGAGAATCAAGAATAAGATTTTATCAAAATTTAATCGTTCTTATAATTTAAACTGTTGTGAATATATCACAGCAGTTTTTTATTTTTATATCATGATTAATGTCGATGAAAACTTACAACTTCAACCTGTAACATTAGAAAATAGTAACATTTTATATACTCTAATGAGCGATGTATATACTCAGGCCTATGATTATTTCTGGGAAGATAAAGGCGAATGGTATATTAATGCACAATATTCTAATAAAAACGTAAAAAAAGAACTAGCTGAAGATAATACCGAATATTACTTTGTTGTTTTTAAAGGAAAACGTGTTGGAAATTTCAGAATAATTTGGGATTATGAGTTACCTAATTATGATAAAAAATTAAAATGTGTTAAACTCCACAGAGTGTATTTACATAGTTCAACTCAAGGAAAAGGAATTGGTAAAAAATTATTACAATGGTTGGAAAAAGAAGCGATTAAAAAACAATATGAATTAATATGGTTAGATGCTATGGATAAGAAAACTCAAGCATTTTCATTTTATCGTAATTTAGGATACCATTATTATTCACATTGTTTTTTATCATTTAATTTATTGTTTGATGAATACAGAAAAATGAGTCAGCTTTATAAAAAATTGAGTTAAACTCCTGTACTACCAAAACCTCCTGCTCCTCGTTCAGTTTCGTCCAAAACTTCCACTTCGTTCCAAGAAACACGCTCATGTTTAGCTATTACTAATTGGGCAATACGTTCACCGTCATTAATAATAAAATCTTCATTAGATAGGTTTACTAAAATTACACCTATTTCACCTCTATAATCGGCATCTACGGTTCCTGGAGCGTTTAAAACAGTAATCCCTTTTTTAGCAGCCAAACCACTTCTTGGTCTTACTTGAGCCTCATAACCTTGAGGTAAAGCAATAAATAATCCGGTTTTTACTATAGCTCTTTCTAATGGTTTTAAGGTAATTGCAGCTTCAATGTTAGCGCGTAAATCCATACCTGCTGCACCATCAGTTTCATAGGCAGGTGTTTGGTGTTTTGATTTGTTAATTATTTGTACGTTCATGGGCTAAATATCGTATAAAAATTTAATAACTTCTAAAAATTCATTCTTCCAAAAAGTTTCATTGTGCTCGCCACCAGCAACTAGTTTAGATTTTTTATTGTTCTCAGGAAAACCAGCGGCAGTTAATAAGTTAATAGTATTGTTAAAATCATCAGTCATACCTTCCTTATCACCCAATAAAAAATACATTTTTAAGGTGTTGGTAGCAGCATATTTTTTAGTAAATGGTATAATTTCTTTAGAGTACCAAAAAGAAGGAGATAACACGCCTATTTTACCAAATGTTTCAGGATATTTAAGTCCGCCATAATAAGAAATTAAACCTCCCAAAGAACTTCCTATCAATCCTGTGTGTTTTTGTTGAGGTTTGGTTCTATACGTAGAATCTATATAAGGTTTTAAGGTATTTTTTAAAAATTTAATATAATTATCACCTTTACCACCACCATATTTTTCATGAGTCCATGGTGTATATTCTGCAGTACGATGTTCACCACCATTTTCAGGAGCAACTACAATAAATCCTTTTCCTGTTACCTCAAAAAGTTTGTTTAAAGTTTCATCAACTTCCCATTCTCCAATAAAAGAAGTAGCACTGTCAAATAAATTTTGACCATCATGCATATAAATTACAGGATATTTTTTTTTGGTATGATAATAATCTGGAGGTAAATAAACCCATATTTTTTTTGGCTCACTACTAATACTATCAATTCTAAAAGTAGCATCAATTATAGAAACGTTAACAGATTTAGAACTTTTTTTACTTTTTGTGACAGTATTTTTAGTCTCGTTTTTACAGTTAAAACTAAGTAAAATTAATATCGAAATAATAAATTTGTTTAAACCTTTCATTATGAGTTAGTTTTAGTGTAAATTTAAAGGTATAATAGAGTTTATAACTTTTAAGTTGTACTAAATTATTAATTTCGTACTTAATTATATCTGTAAAAGAAATAAAATGAGTGACTTTTCTAAAATAGCAGTGATAGGTGGCGGAAGTTGGGCGACAGCCATTATAAAAATGTTGTCAGAAAATTTAGAAAATATAGGATGGTATATGCGAAGTATATATGCTATAGAGCATATTAAACGTAATAAACACAATCCTAATTATTTAAGTTCTGCTGAATTACATCCAGAGCAATTAGATTTATCAGATAATTTAAATGATATTATAGCTTCATATGATGTTTTAATTTTTGCAATACCTTCAGCTTTTCTTCATACTGAACTTCAAAAGTTAACCGTATCACTGGAAAATAAAATAGTTTTTTCTGCAATTAAAGGTATTGTTCCTGAAACAGGACTAATTGTAGGCGAGCACTTTCATGATCATTATCAAATACCTTTCGAAAATATTGGTGTTATTACTGGTCCTTGTCACGCAGAAGAGGTAGCAATGGAGCGTTTATCATATTTAACCGTTGCCTGTCAAGATGAAGAGAAAGCCAATGCTTTAAGTAAAGTAGTAGCTGGTAGATATATAAAAGTAACTACCTCTGATGATATTATTGGTACCGAGTATGCAGCTATGCTTAAAAATATTTATGCTATTGCAGCTGGAATTGCTCATGGCTTAGGTTATGGAGATAATTTCCAGTCAGTATTAATGAGTAATGCTATCCGAGAAATGAAACGTTTTATTAAAAAAGTACATAAAATGAAACGTAATATTAATAACTCTGCCTATTTAGGAGATTTGTTAGTAACAGGATATTCTGTATTTAGTAGAAACAGAATGTTTGGGAATATGATTGGTAAGGGATATACGGTAAAATCTGCTATGATGGAAATGAGTATGGTAGCAGAAGGGTACTATGCCACTAAAAGTGCGTACGAAATAAACGAAAAAAATGGTGCAAAAACACCAATTATTAATGCGGTGTATAATGTGTTGTATGCAAAAAAAGAAGCGAAAGACGAATTTGAAAAGTTAACAAATAGGTTAAATTAGTTGTTTATTTACATATTTAGTTCAAATTTTAAGTATTCAACCCTTAGATAATACCTAAAATGGCTTAATCCGCCTGACGCTTCAATTTAGTTGTGTTGCATTTATTAACAATAAATCAAAGTTAACTTAAAAAACGAATAATCAAACAATTAAAAGCTTAAATTTTTCGTTAATAAAAGGTATACTTAAACATATTACATTATTTTTGCAACAATTAGTTTAATTCTAAACAATGAAAACAATACAAGAAGCTGTAGAAATTACAATCCGTAAAACCCCGTTTATAGAAGAAGCTTTAAACGAAAAGTTAATTAACGTTTCCTCACTAGCTAGAGTAATTTTACCCGAAGTTGCCTTATTATTAAAAAAAGAGGTAAAAGTAGGTGCAGTAATGATGGCTATTAATAGGTTATCTCCTGCAAATGAGCTACGTATTCGTAAAAATATAAAAAAATTAGCATTAAACTTAGGAGATGTTATTGTAAGATCTGATTTGTGTGATTTTACTTTTAAAAATACACCAACACTGGTAAAAAGAATTGCAACAATTTTAGCTGAAGCTTCAGACAACAACGATTTATTTTTAACAGTATCTCAAGGGATTTTTGAAACTACCATAGTGGCCAGTAAAAGTTTAGAACCTTCTATTAAGAAAAATTTTGAAAGTGAAACTATTATCAATAATGATACAGATTTAGCTTCTATAACCATTAAATTACCTAAAGAAAACCTAGATCAATCTGGTGTTTACTATTTTATATTAAAACAATTTGCTTGGGCTAATATTGCATTGCAAGAAGTTATTTCTACTACTCATGAAATGACAATTGTAGTAAAAGAAGAAGATGTAAATGAGACTTTTGCTATTTTAATGGACTTAAAACTTAATTAAAATGTCTATACTTCAACCTTTTGGATTAGCATTATCTGGAGGAGGTACTAAAGGAATTGCACATGCAGGAGTACTTCAGTACTTGGAAGAGCAAAATTTACAAGCGCATAAAGTTGCAGGTACAAGCGCCGGATCTATAGTAGCAGGTTTATATGCTGCAGGTAAGTCACCGCAAGATATTTTATCATTTTTTAAATCTGTTTCTTTATTTAGTTGGAAACATTTTACTTTAACTAAACCTGGAATTATAGACCCTAAAGCATTTAGAGAATATTTTATAAAGTTTTTAGGTAATGATTTAACAATAGGTGATACTACTATTCCTGTGTACATCACAGCTACAGATTTAGTAAGCGGAAAACTTAAAATTTTTAACAATGATGATAAGTTAATTGATGCAATGTTAGCTTCATCTTCCGTTCCTGGAGTATTTTCACCTGTTAAAATTGGAGATAATTTATACTCAGATGGAGGTATTTTAAACAATTTTCCTACAGATTTACTTTATAAAGATAAAGATTGTGAATATTTGATAGGAAGTTATGTAAATCCGTTACAAGAGTTAACATTACAACAAATATCTACTATAAGAGCTGTAACTTCCAGATCTTTTGAATTATTAGCTGTAAAGGAAATGTTTTTTAAAAGGAAACACTGCAACACCATTATAGAACCCTTAGCTTTAAGTAAATACAATACTTTTGAAACCAATGTGGCTAAAATGGATGAAATTTTTGAAATTGGATATAATGAAGCTAAAAAAGTAATTGGTGCTTTATTAGATTAGTTTATTTAAAGGTAATAGCCATTTCTATTTTTTTATCTAATTCTGCTTTATAAGTTTCTTTTTGTGAGTTAGACCATGAGAAATAGTTAGCAAATTCATTTATAATAAATTCTTTGTGTGTGTTAACACTAGGCATATCAAAAAATAAACGTCCTGTTCTCCTCATAAAAAAATCAGTAGGAGTACATGCCATTTCATGATAAATGGTGAACCAAACTTCTGCTTTTATTAATTTTTCTTCAACATTTTCTGAATCATACTCATCAAATTTATCTAAAATTATTTCTGTTTGTTTACCATAATTATACACTAAATATTTAGCATCGTTTATAGTTAAACCATCTAACTTAATTTGTTTGTATATTTTTTGAATATAATAACTTACAGATTTAAAGTTTTGAAAAGGACCACCACTTAAAATTATTTCTTCTGTTTGTATGTCATCAAACTCAACATCAAATTGTTTTTTATACTTTTTTACAACCAGATCAACAATTCTTTCCGACATTTTACGGTATCCTGTTAATTTACCGCCAGCAATTGATATTAAATTAGTATCGGACACAAAAATTTCATCTTTTCTAGATAATTCAGAAGCAGATTTTCCTTCTTCATGAATTAACGGACGTAAACCTGCCCATGAAGATTCTATATCATCTAAACTAATATTGATTGATGGGAACATGTTATTTACGGCAGATATTAAGTAAGTTGCATCTACTAAACTTGTTTCAATTGCATTTAAATTTTTAGTGTAATGTGTATCAGTGGTTCCAAAATAGGTTATTTTTCCTCTGGGTATAGCAAACATCATTCTACCATCTGGTATATCAAAGTATACAGATTGTTTTACAGGTAATTTTTCAAAAGGAACTACCAAATGTACCCCTTTAGTTAAATGTAGTCTACTACCGGTTTTAGAGTTGTTTATTTCTCTTAATTCATCTACCCAAGGTCCAGAAGCATTTACCACGTATTTAGCTTTAATATTAAAAGTTTCATCAGTAAATACATCTTTTACAATAGCACCTGTTACTTGTTTTTTGGTGTAAATAAACTCTGTAACTTCAGTATAATTTGCTACAGTAGCATTGTATTCTGTAGCAGTTTTTAAAACTTCAATGGTTAATCTAGCATCATCGGTTCTATACTCTGCATAAAATCCAGCTCCATTTAAAATTTCTTCTGGTAATAAAGGTTCTTTGTGTAAAGCATCCTCTTTGTCTAACATTTGACGTTTATCATCTCCTTCTACAGAAGCTAAGATATCGTAAACTTTTAAGCCTATTGAAGTTAACCAAGATCCATATGTCCCACCTTCAATAAGCGGTAAAATCATTTTTTCTGGAATAACTAAATGAGGCGCTAATTTATGAACAATAGCACGTTCTGTTCCTACTTCTTTTACCAGCCAAAAATCAAATTGTTTTAAATAACGTAATCCTCCATGAATAAGTTTGGTAGATTTACTAGAAGTTCCAGAAGCAAAATCGTTTTTTTCAACCAAAGCAACTTTCATTCCTCTTGAAGCGGCATCTAAAGCAATACCAGCTCCAGTAATACCTCCACCAACAATTAACAAATCAAATTCGGTAGTTTGAAGTTCGTTGATGATGTTTTTACGATTAAAGAAAGAAAAGTTATTCATAGCCTGTTATTTTCTTTCAAAAATAACAATTAAAAGTATCTGTTTTTAGGGGAGTTATTAACTATTTTAATGCTAGTTTTTAACAAAAGAGTTATAAAACCATTAAATTACATCCACGGATATCAGAATTATCAAAACGACCCATAATTTCAAATTGACCATTTGAATGAAGTTTCCCTAAATCTTGGGTAGCAATAAAACTACAAGAGTTATAGTTAGCAAGATCTATTACGTTGATACCACCAGTTTTATTATTTTCTTGAATACTTAAAGGATCTTCAGTATCACGAATAAGAATTTTCATCCATGGTGGGCAATTAAAAATTCCATTACCTTTTGAATAAGCTTGACTTAATAACTCTGTCATACCATATTCTGAATGAATAGTATTTACACCAAAACCTTTAGATAGTATATAATGTAGTTCAGACCTAATTAATTCTTTTCTTCTACCTTTCATTCCTCCCGTTTCCATTACAATAGTATTTTTTAATTGAAACTGATGTTTCTCAATTAAATCTAACAAAGCAAAAGAAACTCCAATTAACAAGATTTTTTCACCTTTAGCGTCCAAAATTTTTAATTTTTGAGCTAATTCATCTAAATTATGAAGATAAAATCCACTTTCGGGTTTTTTAGAGCGTTTAATAAAATCATCAACCATATAAATTAAAGAGGATCCTGTTCTTTCTAAATAATTTGGTAACAATGCTAATACTGTATAGTTTTCAATAGCACCATAACTTAATTCAAATCCTTTTTTAAAGCTTTGTTCATACCAATTTAAATCAGTCACTAAATGTTTACTTGGAAAGCTTCCAGTAGTACCAGAACTGGTAAAAGTTTGTACAACATTATTGGTGGTACTAACTACATTATGAGATTTAAAAAATTGAATAGGTAAAAACGGAATGTCTTCTATTGTAGATACATCTGCATAGTGTACATACAATAAATCGCAAAAAGAACGATAAACTTTATTGTGTAAAAATTGATGTTTAAAAACTGCTAATGCAGCAGTTTCAAAGCCTGTAGCTGTTTGTATGTTAAAAATTAAATCTTGCATAATGTTTTACAAAAATACTATTATTCAACGCAACCTTATATATGGTTTTGCATCTTACTAGTATAAAACCAAAAATATTAATCATGAAAAAGTATATTTTATTACTACTAAGTGTTGTAACATTCACTGCTTGTTTAAATGATGATGGACCAGAATATAGTTATGAAATTTTAGAAGTTAAAGAAGCTACTGTTCCAGATAGCTTTACTTTTGGAGAAGATGGTGAAATAACTATTACTTATGATTTACCTAGTGCTTGCTATTCGTTTCATAGTTTGTATTATGAATATCAAGATACTGCTAGAATTGTTGCAGTAAATGCATTAAAAAGAGAAATTAACAGCTGTTCTGAAGCATTAATTGAAAAAGAGCATACGTTTCTTGTAAATGTTACGCAACAAGAAGATTATGTTTTTAAATTTTGGAAAGGTACTGATGCAGATGGAAACAATATTTTTGAAGAAAAAGTGGTTCCAGTAAATTAAGATATTTGGTATGAAGATAATAATATCATCATTTTGTTTTGTAATTCTATTATTTGTTGGATGTTCTGACACTAAATCAATAATAGATAAAAAGGAGGCAACAGATCAAGAAACCGATCAACAAGAATTAATAACTTTATTTTCAGATATAAAAACAGAAGCTGAGAGTATTTCTTGTATTAATGCTAATGAATGGAGTTTTACTGCTTACGGGAGTAAAGCTTGTGGAGGACCACAAGGTTACATAGCGTATCCAAAAAGTAATGAAACATCATTTTTAGAAAAGGTAACCATTTACACCAATCTTGAGAAAGCGTATAATAAAAAATGGAATATATTTTCTACTTGCGATATTGCAGCAAAGCCAACAGGTGTTGAGTGTAAAAACGGAAAACCTAATTTAATATATTAGTTTAAAGATTATTAAAGCTAAAAATTATCAATCTAAAAAAACTCATACAGCAATGCAAGCAAAACAATTTGCAAGCAAAGGCTCAAGTTTATCAGCTTTTTGCTAGTAAGCTTTTTGCTTTGAGTTTAAAGTATTCTCGAAATAAAGAAGATGCTGAAGATGTATTACAAGATAGTTTTATAACTGCTTTTCAAAAATTAGAGTTGTATAGTTTTAAAGGTTCTTTTGAAGGATGGTTAAAACGCATAGTTATAAACAATGCGTTACAAAAATACAGAGAAAAATCACCTTTATATTTAATTAAAGATGAAGCTGTTACTGAAGATACAACTGCTATACTAGATGAATCTAAACTAGACCTTGATTTTTTATTACAATTAATTCAACAATTGCCAGATAGGTACCGCTTGATATTTAACCTTTATGTAATGGATAATTTTTCTCATAAAGAAATTTCTGAAATGCTTGGAATTTCTATAGGAACATCAAAATCTAATTTATCAAGAGCTCGACTTATTTTAAAAGAAAAGATAGAATTACATCAGCAAAAAGAACAAAACGTTAAATGTTAGATAAAAAAAATATAGATCGTCTTTTTCAAGAAAAGTTTAAAGACTTTGAAGCTACTCCAGACGCTAAGATTTGGGAGGCAATTGCTGCAACACAGCAAAAAAAGAAAAAACGATTCATTCCTATTTGGTGGTTTTCTAGTGGAGTAGCAGCTATGTTAGTATTAGGTTTATTGCTATTTCCAACTATAAGAAATAGCTATCAAGAAGAAAATGAACCTGTATTAATACCTAATCAAACCGAAAAAAATAAAACAAAACTTACTACACCACCAAATGATATAAAAATTACATCCAGTCCGTCTATCATAAAAGCTTCTACCCCAAGTTATCAAGGTAATGCAGCAATACCATCTATTACTACTACTTCAAAGTCTGCTGCTTTGTTAACTAAAAATAGCTATGTGGCTACAAAAAGAAAAGAAAACCAAGAGTCAGAATCTAAAAAACACAATTTTATTTCTGATGAAAAAATTGCTATGAAAAAGTTATCTAACCATGTTACAGATACCAATACTAAAGTTATAACAAAAAAAGAAAGAGAAGATGAAAAGAAGGATTTCATTGCTGAGGTTTCCAAAAAGAACGTAACTAAAAATGATGCGAAAAATAACCGTAAACATTGGAGTATTGCTCCAATATTAGGTGTTGTTAAAGCAAACACATTTTCACAAGCCTCAGCAATTGATTCTAATTTAAATAATAATAAGGTAAATGGAGAAAACACCTTTTCATACGGAATTAATATTGGGTACAAATTATCTGAAAAATGGACCTTACAATCGGGAGTGAGAATGCAAAAAATGTTATATAATACACAAGATGTTGCTTTGGTTGAAAGTAGTGGAATTAATAATAATTTAAATAACGTAACATTTAATACTAATGCAACCAATTATCTATTTGCCAATTCACCAGAAAGTGCTAACTCTTATTTTTTAACCACAAACAATGATTCAAATAATTACGAATCTGGAAATTTATTACAAGAGGTGGGTTATATAGAAATTCCTATAGAAGTTAAATATAAAGTTATAACTCATAAAAAAATAAATACCTATTTGGTTTCTGGTTTTAGTTCTTTATTTTTAAATCAAAATGCTATTTTAGTTCAAACAGCTGATACTAAACAACAAATAGGTGAAGCTAATAATTTGAATTCTGTTAACTTTAGTGCCAATTTAGGTTTAGATATTAGTATTTTACTCAATCAACAATTACAATTTACGGTACAACCCATGTTTCAAACCCAATTAAAAACGTTTTCAAAAAGCAACAATGGTTTTAAGCCTTATGCAATAGGCGTGTACTCTGGATTACAATATCAATTTTAAATTTAATTTATGAAGTTATTTTATCAATGTTTACTGTTTTTATGTCTAATCTCTTGTGCTCCTAAAAAAGAAGCATCACAAGTAAATCCAATTGAAAACAAGGTATGGATGCAAGATTTTATTAAGCAAATAAAAGACAATCCATTTCCAGTAAAAGCAATGATTGTTTCTTATACGTATAAAAATGAAACAGTGTATTTATTAGATCCTTGTTATCAATGTCCAGATGCCATTAGCACGCTTTATAATGCTAAACATGATAAATTATGTACATTTGGAGGTATGATGCCTAATACTAATAATTGTCCAGATTTTTTTGATACAGCAACAGATAAAAAAGTGCTTTGGAAAAATTTTGACGAATAATTAATCTTTGTAAATTTTTACAGAGATATCACCTTTATCATTCATACTAGCTCGGTACATTCCTGCGGTGTTAAACTCAAAAACCATAGTACCGTTTTTATCTAATGCAATAACGCCACCTGTACCACCTAATTTTGTTAGTTTATTTTGAATAACTTCATGCGTAGCTTCTTTTAAGCTTACTTTTTTATATTCCATTAAGGCAGAAATATCGTGAGCAACTTGCGCTCTAATAAAATATTCACCCCAACCAGTTGATGATACTCCACAGGTTGCATTATTAGCATAAGTTCCTGAACCAATGATAGGAGCATCTCCAATTCTATTCCAACGTTTATTTGTCATTCCACCAGTTGAGGTTCCTGCAGTAATATTTCCATTTTTATCTAAAGCAACACATCCAACAGTACCAAACTTAGAATCTTTTATAATTGGATCATAAAAAGCAGTTTTAGCATCATGATCTAATTCAGCTTTCATTTTTTCTTTAACACGCTGTAAAGATTTGTATCTACTTTCTGTAAAAAAGTAACTAGAATCAACAATTTCTATACCTTGTTCTTTCGCAAATATGGAAGCTCCTTTTCCTGATAGCATCACATGTTCTGAGTTTTCCATTACTTTTCTAGCTAATGAAATAGGATTTTTAATATCGGTTACACCTGCAATAGCACCAGCATTTAAATTATTACCAGTCATTATTGAAGCGTCTAGTTCATTAGTTTCTTCATGAGTAAAAACAGCTCCTTTTCCTGCATTAAATAATGGAGAATTTTCCATAACATGAATAGTTTTTTCAACAGCATTTAAACTAGTTCCTCCGTTTTTTAAAATAGTGTGTCCAACCTTTATAGCCTTTTCTAATGTAGCTTTATAAGCAGCTTCTTTTTCGGGAGTCATATTTTTTTTCAAAATCGTTCCAGCACCTCCGTGAATTACAATTGCAAATTCATTAACTTTAGTTGGTGGAGTAGAGGTTGTATTTTTACAACTTGTAAGAGATATAGAAAACAGTAAAAAGTAAAAGAAATTCTTCATTATTATAAGTTTAATTTTAAACAAAAACTAAAGGTTTTGTTAAATTTATTAAGTTCAGTATTTATTTGTAAATTTGACCTCAATTTAAACAACTAAAAGTAAAACTCAAAATGGCAAACTACGGTATAAGCGAAGCTTTAAAAACATTAGGTTTACAAGATATTAATAAAGGAACATCAACAGGAAACGCTTGGTTTTCTAACGGAGAAATTATAGAAAGTTATTCACCGGTTGATGGAAAGTTAATTGGTAAGGTAACAGCATCTACTAAAGAAGATTATGAAAAAGTAATGGATGCAGCTACTGATGCTTTTAAAACTTGGAGGGTGATGCCTGCACCACAACGTGGAGAAATTGTTCGTCAGTTTGGTGAAAAATTACGTGAAAAGAAAGAAGCTTTAGGGAAATTAGTTTCTTATGAAATGGGAAAAAGTTACCAAGAAGGTTTAGGTGAGGTACAAGAAATGATAGATATCTGTGATTTTGCTGTTGGTTTATCACGTCAATTACATGGATTAACAATGCACTCTGAAAGACCAGGTCACAGAATGTATGAGCAATATCACCCGTTAGGAGTAGTTGGAATCATTTCTGCATTTAACTTTCCAGTGGCGGTTTGGGCATGGAATACGGCTTTAGCTTGGATTTGTGGTGATGTTTGTGTTTGGAAACCATCTGAGAAAACTCCATTATGCGGTGTCGCTTGTCAAAATATTATTGCAGAAGTATTAGAAGAAAATAATTTACCAGAAGGAATTTCTTGTTTAGTAAACGGAGATTACCAAGTTGGTGAATATATTTCTAAAGATACAAGAGTTCCTTTAGTATCTGCTACAGGTTCTACGCGTATGGGTAAAATTGTAGCCAAAGAAGTTGCAGGACGTTTAGGTAAGAGTTTATTAGAATTAGGAGGAAACAATGCTATTATTGTTACTCCAGATGCTGATATTAAAATGACAGTTATTGGAGCTGTTTTTGGAGCTGTAGGTACTGCAGGACAACGTTGTACTTCTACTCGTAGATTAATTATTCACGATTCTATTTATGATAAAGTAAAAAATGCAGTTGTAGATGCTTATAAACAATTACGTATAGGAAATCCGTTAGATGAAAACAATCATGTTGGGCCGTTAATTGATACAGATGCTGTTAAAATGTATCAAAATGCGTTAACTAAAGTTGTTGAAGAAGGAGGAAATATTATTGTTGAAGGTGGTGTTTTACAAGGTGAAGGTTATGAGAGTGGTTGTTATGTAAAACCTGCTATTGCAGAAGCTTCTAATGAGTTTGAAATTGTGCAACATGAAACTTTTGCACCTGTTTTATATTTATTAAAATATTCTGGAGATGTAGAAAATGCAATAGCTTTACAAAATGGTGTTGCACAAGGATTGTCTTCTGCAATTATGACTAATAATTTACGTGAAGCAGAGCGTTTCTTATCACATGCAGGTTCAGATTGTGGAATTGCAAACGTAAATATCGGAACATCTGGAGCAGAGATTGGTGGTGCTTTTGGAGGTGAAAAAGAAACAGGTGGCGGACGTGAGTCTGGATCAGATGCATGGAAAGTGTATATGAGAAGACAAACAAACACCATTAATTATACTACAGAATTACCTTTAGCTCAAGGAATTAAATTTGATTTATAATGAGTCGTCCTAAAATAGGTTGACAGTTTTAAAAAATATATTTAAACCAGAGAAGCTAGCTTCTCTGGT
>NZ_JBHTJR010000021.1:0-23858 GCF_042676005.1 Tenacibaculum geojense
ACCAGAGAAGCTAGCTTCTCTGGTTTAAATATATTTTTTAAAACTGTCAACCTATTTTAGGACGACTCAGAAATAAGTTCTCCGCAGTTGGTACAATAGTCTACATTTGTATTAAATACTCCACAATTCGGACATTTTATATAAGAGGTATTTCCCATTATTTTTCTTGAAATGAATATTCATTTTTATTTTTAAAAGGTCTAATAATCAACCTAGTTTCTCTGTCAAAACGAATATAATTATACATCCAATTTAAAAAAACTACTGCCTTATTTCTAAAGCCAATTAAAGAAAATAGATGGACAAACATCCATACAAACCAGGCAAACACTCCTTGAAATTTCCACTTTGGCAAATCTACAACAGCTTTATTTCTTCCAATAGTTGCCATAGCTCCCTTATCATTATAAACAAAAGGCTTTAATGCTTTACCTTTTAATTCTGATAAAATATTTTTGGCGGCTAATTTTCCTTGCTGAATTGCAGGTTGCGCCATCATTGGATGACCGTATGGATAAGATTCAGATTGCATACAAGCTACATCGCCAATAGCAAAAATATTTGGTAAACCTACTACTTTATTAAACGCATCTACCTTGTAACGAGCTGGGCGTTCAATTAAACATGTTTCGGGTAATCCCTTAATAGCTTCTCCTTTAACACCTGCCGCCCAAATAACTGTAGAGGCTCTAAAATGATCTTCTCCATTAGTACTTACCACATCTCCATTATAATCTAAAACACGTAGGTTTTTCCATACATCTACTCCTAGTTTTATTAGAAAATCTTCAGCTTTTTCAGAAGCTTTAGAACTCATGCCCTTCAATAACTCTCCTGAACTCTGAATTAAATTAATCTTCATCAAACGGATATCTAAATCTGGATAATCTTTGGGTAAAATTTCCTTTTTCATTTCCGCCAAAGCACCAGCCAATTCAACACCTGTGGGTCCACCGCCTACAATTACAAAATTCATAAGCTTTTTTCTATCTTCTAAATTTGAAGTTAAAAGTGCTTCTTCAAAATTCTCGAGTATTAAACTTCTGATATTTAAAGACTGTGGTACCGACTTCATTTCCATAGCATACTTTTGCACATTAGTATTTCCAAAGAAATTAGTGGTAGAACCTGTAGCAATAATTAAGTAATCATACGCTAAATTTCCAATAGTAGTTTGTACCTCTTTTTGGTCTGCATCTATATTGGTAACTTCTGCCAACCTGAAATAAAAATTTTCAACATCATTGAATCTTTTACGCAACGGAAAAGCAATAGAATCTGGCTCTAAACCACCTGTGGCTACCTGATATAATAAAGGTTGAAATGTATGGTAATTGTGTTTATCTATTAAAACAACTTGTAATTCTTGTTCTTCTAATCCTCTTGCTGCAGCTAAACCAGCAAAGCCACCACCTATAATTACTACTCTAGGAAAACAGGTTTGGGGTATATTCATTATTTGTATGCTTTTGATTCGGAAACGGTTAATCTATTTCCATTTTAGAAACGCAAATTTAGCCAAAAACTTTATCCTTTTTTTTATAGCTTTGCCAAAAAATGCAATTGTAATACCTAAATTACCTTTATGTTTAGTTTTTTTAAGAGAAAGAAAGTACAAGAATTAGTTATTAAGTGTGATACTAATGCTATTTTTATCAATGATAATGAAGTATCATTTCCTACTAGTTATGCACAATTAATAGATGTTTTTGGAAAGCCTTCTCGCTTTTTAAATAAATCTAACAATTATGCTATATGGGATTTACAAGGTATTTTTTGTGGATTTACTGAAGAAAATAATATTTTATCTATAAACATTTATCAGAGTAAGAAAGATAAAAGTGAGTATAACACTAAAAAACAATTTACAGGAAAGCTTTTTTTAAATGATGAAGAAATCACACATTCAGAATTTGGTAAAATAGGACTTGGAAAAGTTGCTATTCACAGGTTAGGAAGTGAAAATGAAAACCGATTTGGCTTTAGTTTAGGTGTTAATAGAGATTTTAAGAATTAAATATTCCTTTTAATTTTAAGTAATTCTTTTTCTAAAAACATCAATTTATCAGCTACATCATTACCAATTTCGGGTAAGCGCTTAATAAAAGAGTATTTTGCTAACCAAAGCTCCTTAACAGAACCTTTTTCATAAGTGATATCTTCAATGTTTTTATGAGCCGCTTTAAAAAGCAAAGAATCTTCTGTTATAAACAATCTTCTTAATAGCAATCTATCTTCAAAAACAGCTATTACAATCTCACCATCTAATTTATTAACATCAGCAAGAGACACGTATTCGGCAATTACAATATCTTTTGGATAGAAACCTTTATCAAAATCTGTCATTTCTAAATTAACTACAGCAAATGCTCTTAATTTAGAAACCGAATCTAACGGTAATTGAATTTCGGGTAAATCTGCAATAAACTTGTCTTTGGTATAATGATGAATATAATTCTCAAAAGCTTCTTCATGTACATAAGGAATATGTGCTATATGTTGCTTAATTTTTTGAGCTGGCTCTAAAATTAATTCCTCTTTAAATTGCAATAATTCATTAACTGTTAAATCTGCCGTTAGCAAACTATCTATAGTTATGCTAAAATAATTAGCAATTTTTATAATAGTTTCAATCTTAGGTTCACTTCTTCCCTCTTCATAAGCACCTAAAGTAGCACGTTTTAAATCAAAAACCTCTGCAAAAGCCTTTTGACTCAATCCTTTTACCCCTCTTATTTTTTTTATATTTCTACCGAAAAAAGACATGTTTTGCTAATTTTATTTGCAAATTATAAAAAAATGCGTATATTTACACTAACAATATTAGCTAATAAAATTAAAAATTGCTAATTTTTCTAGAAAAAAGTGTATTAACCATTAACTATTTTATTATGATTCTACTAACTTTACAACTTGCTATGATTGTTTTAGAACATTTATTACCCTAAACTAACTAAACTAATTGCTAATGAACATTCATTTTAACAAAGTCAAAAACTATTTATTAGAACTCAATTTTACAATTACTAAAGAAATTGAATCGGATGGGATTTTTGTTATTGAAAAAGAAAATTTCGGAATTAAAAATTTAATTATTGGTGTGGCAAATCCAATTGTTATTATAGAACAATTTATATTCAAAGCAACCAATCCAAATGAAGCAATGTTTAAATCATTACTTCAAAAAAACAGAGACATTATTCATGGCGCTTTTGTGCTTGACGAAACAGGTGAAAGAGTAATTTTTAGAGATACTCTTCAGTTAGAAAACTTAGATATTAATGAACTAGAAGGAAGTTTAAACTCTTTAAGTTTATTATTAAGTGAGTATTCAGAACAAATTATACAATTTTCAAAATATTAACTATGAACTTTTTTAAACGACTTTTTAAAATAGGACAAGCCAAAGCCAATGCCGCAATAGAAGGCATGGAAGATCCTATCGAATTAACAGAACAAGGTATTAGAGATTTAAAAATAGATTTAGAAAAATCTGTAGAATCTTTAGCGCAAGTAAAAGCACTGGCTATTAGAGCCAAAAACGACATTGAAGAATTTACTTCTAAAGCAGAAGATTATCAACAAAAAGCAATGTTAGTGCTAAAAAAAGCTAACAATGGTGAATTAGATAGTGCTGAAGCTGATGAATTAGCGAAAAAAGCTTTAATAAAAAAGGAAGAAGTGCACAAACAAATTGAAGCTACGCAAAGCGAATCTAAAAACTTAGATGAATCTGTATCACGCTTAGAAGCAAATGTTCAAGAAATTAAAAACACTATTAAAAAGTGGGAAAATGAATTACGTACTCTAAAAGCTCGTGTTAAAGTTTCTAAAGCCACCAAAAACCTTAACAAACAAATGGCAGAACTAGATGGCTCTGATACGGTTGCTATGTTAGAAAGAATGAAAGAAAAAGTACAACAAGAAGAAGCACTTGCACAGGCATACAAAGACCTGAATGACAAAGGGCAGGATATTGATAAAAAATTAAACGAAGTTACAGACACCGCTGAACAAAAAGCTACTGATAATTTAGCCGAATTAAAAAAACAATTAGGATTCAATAAAGAATAAAAAAATGTTTTTATTTTTCAGCATAAAAAATAGCTATCAATTACCTAACCTATACTATTAGTAAAAATCTAACTTAATCAACTAACCATGACTTTATACGACTTAGTATTTTCTGAAGTAAACTCACCACTTACTGTTTTATTAATTGCGTTAACAGTATACAGAGTTGTAACCATGCTTTTTGGATTAGATTTTGACTTTGACCTAGATTTTGATGCTGACGCTTCTTATGACGCTACAGGTGTAGATATTGAAGATCTAGCCAACATGGAATTAAAAGATAAAACCATAGTTGGTAAGCAAAAACGCGCTTTAAAATGGTGGCAAATAGTGCTAATTTATTTTAATTTTTCTGAATTACCATTCCTATTTACACTTACCTCATGGATATTTTTCTGGTGGATAATTACCATAACTGCAACATTTTACACCCATAGTTACGAAAATACATTTGGCTTAATCATTTTCTTTATCGCTATGATACCTGCATTATTCATAAACAAAATATTCACGACTCCTTTTAAAGCGTTTTTTAAACAATTAAATAGAAAAGGAGAAAGTGCTCTCGATTTAATAGGTAGAAAAGGAACCTTACTATCAAACATATCAGGCAACAAACTAGGCAGCGTTAAACTATTTGTAGAGAGTGATCCTATAAATATTTATGCAAAATCTTTAAACGGTGAACAAATTAATAGAGACACCGAAATACTAATCATTAAACAGTCTAAAGACAAAAAATTTTATTTCATCAAATCATATAACTAAAAATCTACTATGAAAACAAGTTTACTAATTTTTTCTGAAATCAATATCTCGAGTATAGCATGGACATTCATCTTCGGATTTCTCGGCTTAATCGTCTTTTTATTTATTATTATAGCTGCGTTTTATAAAAAAATCCCTCAAGGACAAGCATTAATTAAAACAGGTTTTGGAGGTACTGCTGTTGCTTTTGATAAAGGAATGTATGTAATTCCAGTGCTTCACAGAGTTGAGATAATGGATATTTCTGTAAAGAAAATAGAAGTTCAACGTTTAGAGTCTGACGGATTAATTTGTAAAGACAACATGCGTGCAGATATTAAAGTTGCATTTTTTGTGCGTGTAAACAAGTCTAAAGAAGCTATTATTGAAGTGGCACAAACTATTGGGTGTGCTCGTGCATCATACATTGAAACTTTAGAAGAATTATTTGAAGCAAAATTCTCTGAAGCTTTAAAAACTGTTGGTAAAAAATTCGATTTCGTTCAATTATATGAATCTCGTAGTGAATTTAGAGATGAAATTATAAGCGAAATTGGTAGAGACTTAAACGGATACACTCTTGAAGATTGTGCTATTGATTATTTAGAACAAACTCCTGTAACCTATTTAAAAGCTGATAACATCTTAGATGCTGAAGGTATTAAGAAAATTACAGAATTAACAGCAGCTCAAAACATTAAATCTAATTTAATTAAAAGAGATGAAGAAAAAGTAATTCGTAAACAAGATGTTGAAGCACGTGAAGCTATTTTAGAATTAGATAAGCAATTAGCGGAGAAGGAAGAACAACAAAAACGTGAAATTGCAAATATAAAAGCGCGTGAAGAAGCAGAAACCTTAAAAGTTGCTGAAGAAGAACGTTTAAAATCAGAAAGCGCAAGAATTGCAACAGAAGAAAAAGTACAAATAGCCGAAGAAAACAAACAACGTCAAGTTATAGTTGCAGAAAAGAACAAGCTGCGTACAGAAGCTGTAGAAATAGAGCGTGTAGAAAAAGACAGAATGTTAGAAGCTACAGAACGCGAAAGAATTGTAACCTTAGCACAAATTGAAAAAGATAAAGTTGTAGAGGTTGAAAAGAAAAATATTCAAGATGTAATTAGAGACCGCGTAATGTTAGAAAAAGGCGTGGTTGAAGAGCAAGAGAATATGAGAGATATTCAAGCTTTCAAAACTGCAGATCGTGAAAAGCAAGTAAAAATTACCATCGCAGAAGCCAATGCAGAAGAAGCTTTAATTAGAACAATTAAAGAAGCAGAAGCAGAAAAAGAAGCTGCTAAACAAAAGGCTGAAGAAATAAATATTGAAGCACAAGCTAAAAAAGAAGCTAGTTTAAAAGAAGCAGAAGCACGTAAAACATTAGCTGAAGCAACTGCTAAAGAAGAAGCTACCATTGGTATGTCTGAAGCACAAGTAATGCATGCAAAAGCAGATGCTAACGAGCGTCAAGGATTAGTGGAAGCTACAATTATTGAAAAGAAAGCCAAAGCAGAAGCTGCTGGTATTTTAGCTAAAGCAGAAGCTTTAAAAGAAGAAGGTTTAGCTGAAGCACAAGTTATTAAAGAAAAAGCAATTGCAGATGCTGCTGGTATTGAAGAAAAAGCTGAAGCAATGAAGAAGTTAGACGGAGTTGGTAAAGAGCACGAAGAATTCAAACTACGTTTAGAAAAAGAATTACAAGTAGACTTAGCTCAAATCCAAATTCAAAAAGATATTGCCGATGCACAAGCTCAAGTTATTGGTGATGCATTAAGAGCTGCTAATATTGATATTGTTGGTGGTGAAACTATGTTCTTTGATCAAATTATAGGTCAAATTACCAAAGCTAAAGGATTTGACAGATTGGTTCAACACAGTGACAATATTCAAGATGTAAAAGATGCTATTTTAGGCAGCGATGATGTTAAAGGAAACTTGCTAGATAAAATAAAAGACTTTGCTGCTAAATACGGTATCTCATCAGAAGATATTAAAAACTTAACGGTTGCTAACTTATTATTAGATTTAAAAAGCAAAGCAACCAGCACAGATGACGAAAACATGTTTAGCAACTTATTTAATTTAGCTAAAGGTTTAGGTTTATCTGATAAGAAACTTTCTTAAAAAGACACACAAGAGTCTAGCAAATAAAAACTAGACTCTTTTTTTTTCTTAGTAAAAAAAAGCCGAACCAAAAATTTGGCTTACACCTAACCATCTTGATTTAAAAATACATATGGAAGAAAACCAAAACTCTCAACAATTAGACGGAGGAACGTATGAAATCATTCAAGGTAGACTACAAAAACATAAAAAAGATCTACAAGATAGATTACACAAACTAAACGACGCCAGAAAGCATGTGTTTGGAAACATCGAAACCAAACTTATTGCTAATGATAGAATAAATACAGAAAACAATTGTATTGCCAGAGATATTGTTTCTTTAGGTAATACTTCAATATTTGGTTATAATGTACATTTTGGACTTCGTACAGATATTAAACTATCTGACGTGTTTAGCATTTACCAATTCAAAGAAAACCACTTTCACCTACAATCTTTAGAATTATTAGAAGATCCTGTTTTTTTAACAGATTTCACCAATCTTTATAAGTATTACAGAAATACCATATTTTCTAAATTTGCCGTTATTGACAACTATTTACACATGGTTTTTCAACTAAGTGAAAATACTAGTGACATAAAAACATTTAAATGGTTAATTAAAGAAAATGAACTTCAATATGTTGATAACAGAAGTGAACATGAGTATAGATTTCCTAATCAACATGAATTTAAGTGGCAAGAAGTAACACGCGACATGCATCGTTACGGAACGCATTCGCATATTTCTATTCTTGATAAAATATTTGTTGAAACCATTGGTGGTGATTTAACCATTAAAATTGAAGATAATACAGAAGACGGCAAAGGTATTTTATCAGAACCTGTTGAACATGTAGATCAAACATTAGATGACGGACAGTATCGATTTGGTGATTTAGGTAATTTAATCACCTTAGAAATTAAACCTTTTCAGGAAGATCCACGTTACTTTGTATACAATCACAAATTACAAGAAGTTCAAAAAATAGACAGTATTAAAGATACTGCCGTACAATTACCAGACGGACACGGAATTATTTTCCCAAATGGATATTACCTTCAAACTGGTGAATACAAAATATTTGAAAGCGATGTAAAAGAGGTTAAATTTCAGAAAAAAATTAGCTCTCCAAACGGTGAGGACTTTTTGTATATTTTTTACGCTACAATTAGAGGTTTATACATTTTAATGTCTTATAACATTATAGAACAAGAAGTAAAAACACCTATTATATGTAACGGTTTTACATTGCTTGAAAATGGTGAATTATGTTATTTTAAAACAGAAAATGAACAAACAAAACATCATGTAGTACAAATATGGCAAACCCCGTATTTAAAAGGGAGTTTTATGCCATCACAACATACAGACACTCTTTTATATAAAATTGGTAACAAAGATATTGTTAGAGCCATGGCTGAATGTCATGAGCTTATTAACTTATTAAACAAAGAAGATAATTACACGGGATTATATAATGATATTGCAAAAATATCTAAAGATATAAACGACACCTATTATTGGTTGCCAGAAGAAGACACTTTACAGCTAAATATACCAATTCAAGAAATTAACGAAGCTGCCAATGCCGCTATTGATGAGTTTGAAAAAGTTGTTCAGTTAAAAAAACAAGCAAACAAAGCTACCAAAGAAATAAATGCTAAATCCGATGCTCTTTTTGGTAAAATAAAAAGTACTTCTTTTAAATCTATTGATGATTTCGTTGGTTTATTAAGTCAATTAAGAACCTTACGTGGCGAGGTAATTAGCCTACACGATGTAAGGTACATACAAGCAGAACATCTAAAAGCGTTAGAAGAGCAAGTTGCAGAACAAAATACACTTATTTCTAAACGTTGCGTTCAGTTTTTATTGAACGATAAAGCGCTTGCACCCTATCACAAAAGAGTAGCCGAAAAACAAGAACAATTACCAACTATAAAAAAGGTAATTGAAGCCAAAGCTTTAGAAAAAGAAGTAAATCAAATCACAAGTGATTTAGAAATGTTAATTGAAATTGTTTCTAATCTTGAAATTGAAGACACTTCGCAATCAACTAAAATCATTGATAATATCTCTTTGATTTTTGCAACTTTAAACCAGTTAAAAGCGGGTATAAAAAATAGCATTAAAAACCTTGGTAGCTCTGAAGCAAAAGCAGATTTTTTAGCACAATTAAAATTGATAGATCAAAGTATTATCAATTATATAGATATGGCTACAACGCCAGAAAAGTGCGATGAATTCCTAACAAAAACAGCTATTCAACTTGAAGAACTAGAAGGTAAATTTGCTGATTTTGAAGAATTTATTGGGCAAATTATAGAAAAACGCGAAGAAATTCACAGCGCTTTTGATGCTCGAAAAAACAACTTAATTGAAAAGCGTAATAAAAAAGCAGTTGCCCTTCAATCAGCTTCTGAACGTATTTTAAAAGGGGTTGCTAAAAAAGCGCAAACTTTTGATAGCATAGAAGATATTAACGGTTATTTTGCCGCTGACTTAATGATTAATAAAGTTCGTGACATTATAAATCAGTTAAAAGAGCTTGATGATGCCGGAAAGGCAGAAGCTATTGCAACACAGTTAAAAGTTACCAAAGAAGACGCTTTAAGAAAGTTAAAAGATAAGCAAGACTTATACGAAGACGGTGAAAACATCATTAAACTTGGTAAACATAAATTTGGGGTAAATAAACAAGTTTTAGATCTTACTATTGTTTATAAAAACAACGCTTTATATTATCACTTAACTGGTACTGATTTTTATGATACTATAGAGAACAAAACATTACTAGAGTCTAAAAAATATTGGGATCAAGAATTGGTTTCTGAAAACAATGATGTGTACAGAGCCGCTTATTTAGCTTATAAAATATTTAAAAACAAACCATTAAAAGAACTAATTAATCTAAATGAAACTGAACTTTTAGAACTTGTCAAAGGTATAGCAGGCAACTTATATGCTGAGGGTTATGTAAAAGGTGTACACGATGAAGATGCTGCACAATTCCTATATACTTTAGTACACAAACATCAAGAGCTTGGACTACTCACCTACTCACCTACTATAAGAGCGTATGCACAATATTTTTGGAATTCTTTAGATGTAGAAACACAGGAAAACCTAAACGTTAAAATAAAATCGTCTGGTGAGGTTTTAAAAGTATTTCCTGATAGTGATAGTTTTTCATTCATTATAAAAAATTTAACAGAAGCGATAACAAATTTCGCAACTCAATCATTTCTTTTTCATACCGATGATGCGTCAAAAATTGCATATTATTTATATGCAGAACTTCAGCAAAACAATACTTTTCAAGTAAGTATTGATGCTATAAACCTAAAAGAATCATTTGAAAAAACATTAAAAAAGCAAGATGCTATTTTAAAATTTAAAAGTGGAATTGATAAAGTAGATACGTATACTGATAAAATTTTATTAGCAAACCAATGGGTTTCTTCCTTTTTATCAAAACAAGAGAAACACTTACAAGTATATACTGATGAGGTTGTTTGTTTATTACTTTTTGAACATGCTGCAAATACCAATGTAAAATCGGTTCAACCGCATGTTACAATCAACGGATTAAAAGGTTCACATAACAGCATTATTGATAATAATTTTGAATTTCATTATCATTCTTTTGTTTCTCTATTAGAAAACTTTACCAACACAGAAGTTCCTAATTTTAATAAATATAAAGAAGCTAAACAAAAGGTTACAGAAGAGTTAAAAGAAGAACTAAAGCTAGAAGAATTTAAACCTAGAGTATTATCATCTTTTGTAAGAAACAAACTAATTGACCAAGTGTATTTTCCGTTAATTGGAGATAATTTAGCTAAACAATTAGGAACTGTTGGAGATAATAAAAGAACCGATAGAATGGGAATGTTATTATTAATTTCTCCACCTGGTTATGGTAAAACAACTTTGATGGAATATATTTCCAATAGATTAGGGTTGGTTTTTATGAAAATTAATGGACCTGCAATTGGTCATGATGTTACCTCAGTAGATCCGATGGCCGCAAACAACTCTGCCTCTAGAGAAGAACTAAAAAAGCTAAATCTTGCTTTAGAAATGGGGGATAATGTGATGTTATACCTAGATGATATTCAACACTGTAACCCAGAGTTTTTGCAAAAATTCATTTCTTTATCTGACGGAACTCGTAAAATTGAAGGTGTTTTTAAAGGAAAACCAAAAACCTATGATTTACGAGGTAAAAAATTCTGTGTAATCATGGCAGGAAACCCATATACAGAAAGTGGAAATCGTTTTCAAATTCCTGATATGTTAGCAAACCGTGCAGATATTTACAACCTTGGTGATATTATTGGAGATACAGCACATCTATTTAAATTAAGTTTAATAGAAAACTCAATGACTTCAAATCCTGTTCTTCATCAATTAAGCAGTAAGTATTTTGATGATGTTTATGCTTTAATAGACAAGGTTGAAAACAACACTATAGATGTTGAATTAAAAGGAAATCACACCAAACAAGAGATTCAAGACTATACAGCAGTTTTAGAAAAAGTAATCACCATCAGAGATACTGTTTTAAAAGTAAATCAAACATACATTCAATCAGCTGCCATGGAAGATGATTATCGTACAGAACCTTCTTTTAAATTACAAGGTTCTTACAGAGATATGAATAAACTAGTTGCTAAAGTGGTTCCTATTATGAATGATAATGAACTTCAACAGTTGTTATTATCTCACTATGAAAGTGAATCTCAAACCTTAACCTCAGCAGCAGAAGGAAATTTATTAAAATATAAAGAACTGATCAATCAACTTTCTGAGGAAGAACAAACGCGATGGAAAAACATTAAAGAAATTTTCTTAAAAAATAATAAGTTAAAAGGTTTAGGTAATAAAAACGAAATGGCACAAATACTTAATCAAATGATGACATTCTCTGAAAATTTAGAAGGTATAAAAGAAGCGCTACTTAAAGGTTTACAATAAACACAGCATGAAAAGGTTTCGTTTATCAAATATAGATCGTCTTTTTACCGTTGTCGCCCTAGTTATTTTACTTGACTTCTTTTCATATGACACTAAACATGAAGAGAAAATCACCAATATAAAAATAACAAAAGAAAGGTATTATAATGCTGCAAAAAATAGTCATAACAGCTATCAAATTTCCACCAATAGCACTGCTTTTTATGTTTCAAAAAAGTTTGCCATTGGCGTGGAGCAAGGAGATAATATTACCTATTATACTTCTTTATTATTTAATGAAGTAAATAGCTACAAGGTAAACGACATAAAGGAAACTTATTCTCTAAGAATATTTTCAGGGCTTATAATACCTTGTTTGGCTTTATTAGCATTGCTATTTATAAGAAGAAGAGATCATGTTTTACTAACTATTTGTAAAATAATATTAGCGGCAAATTTAGTTTATTTAATTTTATAAAAATAAAACCAAGAATAGCATTATTCTTGGTTTTTTATATTACACCCCAAATAGTGTTAGCACCACGCTTCTTTTCCCTCCATAATTTCTATGTTCACCCAAATATACACCTTGCCAAACCCCTAAATTTAACTGACCGTTAGTTACAGGAATTGTAACTTGACAACCTAGCATCGAACTTTTAATATGTGCTGGCATATCATCTGCTCCTTCATAATCATGTTTATAATAGGGCATATTTTCAGGAATCATTTTATTAATATGTGTTTCAAAATCTATCCGAACAGTTGGATCAGCATTTTCATTTATTGTTAAACTTGCTGAAGTATGCTTAATAAACAGGTGTAATTGACCTATTTTAATATTACTAAGTTGTGGTATTTCTTCCAGCAACAAATCTGTAACTAAATGATATCCTCTTGAAAAAGCAGGAAGCTGAATCTCTTTTTGATAAAATTGCATAACACAAAAATAAAAAACCACCTTAAACAGGTGGTTTAAATTTTATTTATTAAAAAATATTTTATCTCGTCATACGTAAGCCACCTAGAAAACTATAGTCATAATCAATGGGTGTTGTAATAAGTTTTCCTGAGTTAACATCAACCTTCTCCATTGATTCATATCCTCTTATCACTAATATTTGATTAAGACTAGAAAAAAAAACTAACTCATCACTATCAGATAAATAATCATCAAAAATATATACATCTCTCAACTCTTCACCCGTCTCTTTATTAAATTCAATTAATTTAGAATAAAGAGAATTCGGGGTATCTACGGTTTTTAAAGCGTAAATTCTTCCGCTATTTCCAGATATTATAGATTGATAATTATTAATATCGACTTCTTTTTTACTTCCTGTTTTTACATTATATAGATATAACTTATCAATAGCATCACTTAAAAAAGATAATCTTCTCGATACTATTAATAAATTTTCTTCTGGTGAAAAAGTAATTCTGTACATTCCAGTTCTATTATTCGAAGGACTATCTGGCAATTCTTCATAGGTATCTATAACTGAAATTACATTTCCTAATTCATCTATTTCTACCAAATCAATTGAACTTGTATTATATTTTGTTCCAAACAACCTTCCGTCTAAAACCATTAAATTATAAACATCTTGATTAAAATCAGTAATTGTTTGTGTATTACTATCTAAATTAAACCTAATCAATTCTCCCGTACTACGCTTAGTTAGTATTTCATCATTATAATATACAAGATCATAATACGTTCTCGCTTGAATTCTTGGATAACCTCCTAATTCATTTAGAATTTTTCCTGTTGCTGCATCTGCCTCGTAAACCTTAGTATAAAAATCTGAGGTATTAGAATCTGTATTTCTTTGAAAAACTAACAACCTATCTTCCAGTTTATTGGTTATAAAAATATCATTATTTTTTTCGCTACAACCCAAAAAAGATGCTATTATTAATAAAGAGAAAATCTTTTTCATTAGTATATTTTATTTAAAATTTGCGATAAATATATCAATTAATATGATGAATTATCCCTCATTACTTTCAAAATACCTCTAAACCCTAACCTTAATTTTGTTTTCAGTAATGCAGCGTTAGAACTTATCAATTCAGTTATTATTTTCTTTATCAATACTTATTGATCTTCTTCATAAAATTACATCCGTTTTGTATGTTTAAATACGAATTGAACCTCTTTTTTCTTTTTTAAGACACTTGCTAAACTGAATACGATATTTGAGTTTTCAGCACATAATAGACTTACTTCAACTTCCTATTTTTCGAAATCAACTACTAAATAAAATAATTTTTCATATGATGTTGGGAATAAAAATCTGACAATTTTGCATACCCTAACTAATGATTTTGATTTTTATAACTATTTATTCCATTCAATTTCCATATGCAATCAGCTACGCTTCCTATATCATTGGAATATCGTTATACTCCTTCTTCAGTATATACATAAGAACTCTCGAGCTTGCTGGTAAAATGAACGGATTTCTATTTAAAATATCTGAACGCTGACATTCAAATTCACAATAGATGTATTTAAAAAATTGGTTTTATCGTATAATTTCATTTATCTCTAAATTAAAAAAGAAAACGCAATCAAATTAATGATTGCGTTTATCTAATTTATCTACGATATATTTACTTCACTTCTTCAAAGTCTACATCCTCAACATTGTCACTTCCTGCTTCAGCAGAAGAAGCGCCAGCATCTGGTCCTGGTTGTGCACCATTAGCGCCAGCTTGTTGTTGTGCTGCATACATTTCTTCTGAAGCTACTTTCCATGCTTCATTTATTTTTTCCATAGCAGCATCAATCTGAGCTAAATCTTTACTCTCATGAGCTTTCTTTAACTCTTCTAAAGCAGTTTCGATTGGTTCTTTTTTATCAGCTGATAATTTATCACCAAATTCTTTTAATTGCTTTTCAGTTTGGAAAATCATAGCATCGGCACTGTTAATTTTATCTGCAGTTTCCTTTGCTTTTGCATCAGCCTCAGCATTTGCTTCAGCATCAGCTTTCATTTTTTGAATTTCTTCATCTGTTAAACCAGAAGAAGCTTCAATTCTAATGTTTTGTGTTTTTCCAGTTGCTTTATCTGCTGCAGATACATTAATAATACCATTTGCATCAATATCAAAAGTTACTTCAATTTGAGGAACTCCTCTTGGCGCTGGTGGAATATCTGTTAATTGGAAACGACCAATTGTTTTGTTATCTGCTGCCATAGCTCTTTCACCTTGTAATACGTGAATATCTACCGATGGCTGATTATCTACTGCTGTAGAGAATACTTGAGATTTCTTAGTTGGAATAGTTGTATTTGCATCTATTAACTTAGTAAATACGTTACCCATCGTTTCAATACCTAATGATAACGGAGTTACATCTAATAATAATACATCTTTAACATCTCCTGTTAATACTCCTCCTTGAATTGCTGCTCCTAAAGAAACTACCTCGTCTGGGTTTACACCTTTACTTGGTGCTTTACCGAAGAATTTTTCAACCGCCTCTTGAATTGCAGGGATACGAGTTGATCCTCCTACTAAGATAATTTCATCGATATCAGAGATAGATAAATCAGCATTTTTTAAAGCTGTTCTACAAGGCTCAATAGTTCTTTTTACTAAATCATCTATTAACTGCTCAAACTTTGCTCTACTTAATGTACGAACTAAGTGTTTTGGTCCGCTAGCTGTAGCTGTGATGTATGGTAAGTTAATTTCTGTAGATGTTGTACTAGATAATTCAATTTTAGCCTTTTCTGCAGCTTCTTTTAAACGTTGTAATGCCATAGGATCTTTACGTAAATCCATGTTTTCTTCTGCATTAAACTCATCTGCTAACCAGTTAATGATTTTTTCATCAACATCATCACCACCTAAGTGAGTATCACCGTCTGTAGCTAATACTTCAAATACTCCATCTCCTAATTCCAAGATAGAAACATCATGTGTACCTCCACCAAAGTCAAAAACTACAATTTTCTTGTCAGAATCTGCTTTGTCTAAACCATAAGCTAAAGCTGCAGCAGTTGGCTCGTTGATAATACGACGAACGTTTAAACCTGCAATTTCTCCTGCTTCTTTAGTCGCCTGACGTTGAGCATCATTAAAGTATGCAGGTACTGTAATTACAGCTTCTGCAACATCTTGCCCTAAGTAATCTTCAGCAGTTTTCTTCATTTTTTGTAACACCATAGCAGAAATTTCTTGCGGTGTGTACATTCTATCATCAATTTTTACACGTGGTGTATCATTATCTCCTTTAACTACTTCATAAGGAACTCTTCCTGCTTCTTTTTGAGATTCAGAATATTTGTTCCCCATAAAACGTTTAATAGAATAAACTGTTTTTGTAGGGTTTGTTACTGCTTGTCTTTTTGCTGGATCACCTACTTTACGCTCTCCTCCTTCAACAAATGCAACAACCGATGGTGTAGTTCTTTTTCCTTCTGAGTTAGGGATTACTACTGGCTCGTTTCCTTCCATTACAGAAACACATGAGTTGGTAGTACCTAAATCAATTCCTATAATTTTACTCATAACTATATTGTCTATTTAAATTTTAATTCAATTTTACGTTTTAACATTAGTCAAAGTGTGTGCCAACAGGTTTAAACCTATTTTTTGACAGTTTATAACATAAAAAGGTTATTTAAAAATGACAGAGTGTCAGAAAAAGAATATTTACAAGGCTAAATATGTCTGATATACCAATTGAATGTTAGCATAAGTGTTTTGAAAGGCTTGAGTAACTTCTTCGGATGTTTTAAAAACAACATCTGTTATTCCTTCTTCTGTTTGAGGAGTTAACTTACCTGTATAATTAGTTTTCATCAAGTACCAAAAAGTTTCTTTCAAACGAGCTTCATCATTATAATAAAATACATGATATGTTTTTAATAAAAACTGTTGTAACTTTAAATTGGTAACTCCACATTCTTCTTCAACTTCTCTAATTGCAGTTTCTTCAATACTTTCTCCTTTTTCAATTCTTCCTTTGGGTAAATCCCATTTATTCCCTCTGTAAATGAAAAGAAAATCATTCTGTGAATTTAATACCAGCCCTCCTCCTGCAGTAACTACTTTAAAATAACTACGGAAAACTTGCCAGTCGTGCTCTAAATTATCTGTAAAAAGATACACTCCATCTAAATCATCTGATTTTAAACGAACAAGAATTTCATTTACATTTATATTCTTAAAAATGTAAACAGGAAAATTCTCATCATTTTTAGATGAAGATGTGATAATTATTGGCTTATCATTCACAAAAACTTTATACATTTGCGGTATGAATTTACACAAAGATACGGCAAAAAAAACAGCTGAACTTCTGTTACAGATTAAAGCGATAAAATTAAATCCGAATTCTCCTTTTACTTGGGCTTCTGGATGGAAATCTCCAATATATTGTGATAACAGAATTACGTTATCTTATCCGCCCGTTCGTAATTTTCTAAAAGAAGAAATTGCTAAACTTGTTGAAGATAAACATGGTAAACCTGATGTAATTGCGGGTGTTGCAACTGGAGCTATTGCTATTGGAGTTTTGGTAGCACAACAATTGGGAGTACCTTTTGTTTATGTTAGACCAGAACCAAAAAAACACGGAAGAAAAAACCAGATTGAAGGTCACTTAGAGAGTGGGCAAAATGTGGTAGTAATTGAAGATTTAATTAGTACTGGAAAAAGTAGTTTAAACGCAGTTACCGCTTTAAAAGAAGCAAATGCAACCGTTAAAGGTATGATTGCTATTTTTTCGTATGGATTTGATCAAGCCACTGAAAACTTTAAAAACAGCAATGTAGAATTAACTACATTAAGTAACTACGAAATACTATTAGAGCAAGCTTTAGATAGTAATTACATTAATAATGAAGAGTTAGCTACTTTAGAAAGTTGGAGAGCTAACCCAAGCCAGTGGAAACAATAATGGCAAAGTTTTTGACCCTATACTAACAAACACCAAATACACAAACAAAATGAATATAGAAGGAAATTCTGTAAACGTTAAAAAATCATCTAAAGAAATCTTTGAATTTTTAACAAACCTTAGCAACTTCGAACAATTAATGCCAGAAAACACAGAGAAGTTTGAGGTTGATGGTGAGTCTTTTATCTTCGGACTAAAAGGTATGCCTGAAATTAGACTTGTAATGAAAGAAAAAACTGAATACAGCAATGTAACTTTAGGCGCTGCAAGCAGTAAATTACCTTTCACACTAGCCGCAGATATTAATGAAGTTTCTGACAACGAAAGTAATGTTCAATTAAAATTTGAAAGTAGCTTTAATCCAATGATGGCAATGATGGTTAAAAAACCATTAACTAAATTTATTGAAACTTTAACTGAAAATATAGAAAAATTATAATTGCTTAAGCAAACGAAACTTCTTTAATGTCAAATTCTTGAATCGTTTCGTCCTCTAAAGCTATTTGGAGTTTACCAGTATTTCCAACTCCTATAATTTTACCTAAAAATAAAACGTTTTGAGCTGTTTTAAACATACTCGGAACGTTTTTTTTGTACAAAACTTTTAAATAAGCATCTTCTAAAACATTATAGCTTTGATTGTTTAATAGATCTACATTAACTTTTAAAGCATCAATTATTTCATGTAAAAGATTATCTAAATTAAAGTTATCTCCTGTCAACATTTTTAAAGAACTTGCCTGAGGTAAATCTACTGGAAAATCTATTTGATTAACGTTTAAACCAATTCCTACTACTGAAGTATTAATATGCATACCTTTTAAAGAGTTTTCAATTAAAATTCCACAAACTTTTTTATTTGCTGCCATAATGTCGTTAGGCCATTTAATAAACAAATTTGGCAGGTTGTACTTTTTTAACACATTAAAAACACTTAAACTAACAGCAAAATTTAAATATTTATGATTAGAAACCAATACATTTTTTACCTCAAAAAAAACACTAAAAGTTAGGTTTTTACCTGCTTCTGAAACCCACTTAGCATTCATTTGACCTCTTCCCTTTTCTTGACTTTCAGTAATAACAACCGTAAAATTAGATACGGAGTTTTCCAACGTCATTTTTTTTAAAAAAGAATTAGTAGAATCAATGGCATTAAGTTTGATTATTTTCATAAGGTAATATTGTTTTGAACTCATTTCAATATTACGTAAATTACTCACAAAAAAGTAATAACTTTGCTAAAATTTAAATTTTTTGAATGACAAAAAAACAAGCTAGTACAGACGACTTAATTGCAGCAATTATCCAAGGAATTGACGATGTAAAAGGTGAAGATATTCAGTTACTTGATCTAAGAGAAATTGATAACACCGTATGTGATTACTTTGTAATTTGTTCAGGAAACTCTAACACACAAGTAAACGCCATATCTGGCGCAGTACAAAAGATAGTAAGTAAAGAACTAAAAGATAAGCCATGGCATGTAGAAGGTTTAGGTAATGCAGAATGGGTGCTTATGGATTATGTGAATGTTGTTGTACATATTTTTCAAAAAAATGTACGAGAGTTTTACGACATTGAAAGCCTTTGGGGTGACGCTAAAATTACCGAAATAAACCCTGCTTAACCCTTAATTAATTCGACAAAATTTTATGAGCGATAAGAAAAAAAACAACTCTAAATTCTCCTTTAATTCCTATTGGATATACATACCAATAATTTTATTTTTTATTGTGTTGCAAGTATTCAATTCTGGAGATTTAGCATCAAGAAGTATTACCAAAAACGAGTTTACCAAGATTTTAAAAGAAAACGACATTAAAAAAATTGTTGTTGAAAACAAATCAGTAGCTCAAATCTTTTTAAAAGAAGATGCTTTAAGCAAAGAATCATATAAAGAATTAGTAGATTCCCCTTTTTACAGAAAGGGATCTCCTTTGTATTCTTATAATTTTGGTGACTTACAAAACTTTGAAAACGAAATTAAAGACTTAAAGCAACAAAACAACCTAGATTTTGATAAGGTTAATGTTGAACGTACCAGTTTAATGGATACAGTAATCAACTTTTTACCATTTATCTTATTAATTGCTGTTTGGTTATTTTTCATGAGAAGAATGTCTGGTGGCGGTGCTGGTGCTGGTGGCGGAGGTCAAATTTTTAACATTGGAAAATCTAAAGCCAAATTATTTGACGAAAATACCAAAGTTAAAACTACCTTTAAAAATGTTGCTGGTTTAGAAGGAGCTAAAGAAGAAGTGCAAGAAATTGTAGACTTCTTGAAAAATCCTGACAAATACACTAAGTTAGGAGGTAAAATACCAAAAGGAGCCTTGTTAGTTGGACCTCCTGGTACTGGTAAAACTTTATTAGCTAAAGCTGTTGCTGGTGAGGCTGGAGTTCCTTTTTTCTCTTTATCTGGTTCTGATTTTGTAGAAATGTTTGTAGGTGTTGGTGCTTCACGTGTAAGAGATCTATTTAAGCAAGCGCAACAAAAATCTCCATCCATAATATTTATTGATGAAATTGATGCTATTGGTAGAGCTCGTGGTAAAAACAGTATGACAGGTGCCAATGATGAAAGAGAAAACACCTTAAACCAATTACTGACTGAAATGGATGGTTTTGGTACAGACACTAACGTAATAGTTTTAGCAGCTACTAACCGTGCAGAAATATTAGACAAAGCTTTAATGCGTGCTGGTCGTTTTGACAGACAAATTTATGTTGATTTACCAGACTTACACGAACGTAAAGAAATATTTGAAGTACATATTAAGTCTTTAAAATTAGCAGACGATGTTAATTTAGACTTTTTAGCGCAACAAACACCTGGTTTTTCTGGTGCAGACATTGCTAACTTATGTAATGAAGCTGCCTTAATTGCTGCGCGTACTGATAAAACGGCAATTCACCATCAAGACTTTTTAGATGCTGTTGATAGAATTGTAGGTGGTTTAGAAAAGAAAAATAAAGTAATCACTCCAAAAGAAAAGAAAGTAATTGCTTTTCATGAAGCTGGTCACGCAACAGTTAGTTGGATGCTAGAGCATGCAGCTCCTTTAGTTAAAGTAACTATCGTACCTCGTGGACAATCTTTAGGTGCGGCTTGGTATTTACCTGAGGAGAGAAAAATAGTTCAAACAGAACAAATGTTAGACGAAATGTGTGCAACCATGGGTGGTAGAGCAGCAGAAAAACTAATGTTTGATAAAATTTCAACAGGAGCTTTAAGCGATTTAGAAAAAGTAACGAAACAAGCACGTGCTATGGTTACAGTATATGGTTTAAATGATGAAGTTGGTAATGTTACCTATTACGATTCTTCAGGTAACGATTCTTTTGTTAAGCCATACAGTGAAGAAACCGCTAAAAAAATTGATAAAGAAATCTCTAAAATCATTGAAGGTCAATACCAAAGAGCTATTCAAATTTTAGATGAAAACAAAGACAAACTAACGGTTTTAGCCGATAAGCTTTTAGAAAAAGAGGTTATTTTTAAAGACGACTTAGTTGAAATTTTTGGAAAAAGACCTTTTGAAAAAGAAGAAACTATAGATGCTAGTATTGTTGAAGAAAAAAATTCAGAAGCATAGTTTTAGATTTTTAGCCCCTTTATCTTAATGAATTTCTTTAAAAAGTTATTTAAAAATTATACAGAATCACAATTAAACAAAGAGATAAATGCACAACCCGTGCATTTATCTCTTGATGATTCCTTTGTACATAACTTTATAAACAAAGGAGGTAAGTTTTTATATTGTACTAAAATTTCTGAAGTTGAAAATAATTTAAAAAACATCGCTTTAGAAAATAATTGGAGTGAAATTAGTTGTACGGATATAGATTTGCTAAAAATAGCAGGGAATTTAAATATCAATATAAATTCAAACCTTAATAATCATACCATTCCTTTTTTTACAACTTGTGAGCATTTAATTGCTAATAATGGTGATATTTTGTTCTCATCAAATCAATTAGGTAGCCAAAAACTCGCTTCATTAGCAGAAGACTTTATTGTTTATGCCACTACTAGTCAGTTAGTAAAAAATAATGGTGAAGCATTAACTGCTATCAAAACTCATTTTAGCGGTAATATCCCCACAAACATAAGTGCGGTAAGAAATTATACAATAAAAAAAGGTGAAGATAGTTTTTTAGACTACGGTAGTAGTAATTCAAAAAATCTATATTTGCTACTCTTTGAAGATTTATAATAATGGAAAACTTTATAACAAGAAGTATATCAGCCTTAGTGTATGCAGGCATATTTCTTTTTGCCATTCTTTTTGCACCTGAAACTTATATTGCATTAATCACCATTTTTGGTGGCATTTGTATTTGGGAGTTTTCTAAAATTGTAAAATACAAATCTATTTTTCCGTATCTTTTTTTATTGTTATTGGCTTTTTACACATATACTACAACGCCTTTATTAAATAAAACATGGATATTATTAGCTATAACTTTTTTTTGCAGTGCTAGATTAATTTATGAT
Organism: Tenacibaculum geojense; assembly: GCF_042676005.1. Classification (NCBI taxonomy): domain Bacteria; kingdom Pseudomonadati; phylum Bacteroidota; class Flavobacteriia; order Flavobacteriales; family Flavobacteriaceae; genus Tenacibaculum; species Tenacibaculum geojense. The sequence goes on from NZ_JBHTJR010000021.1 coordinate 22,312, forward strand.
CTATTTTCTAAAAAATTTACAGAACATAAAAGCCTAACTAGGCTTACCATTCAAATAGAGTATATTGTATTACCATTTTTCTTTTTAATGCTTTTACCATTTGTTAGTAAAACATACAACCCTTATTTAATCATATATATTATTGTTTTAATTTGGTCTAATGATAGCTTTGCTTACATAGTTGGAAAAAACTTTGGAAAAAGAAAACTTTTTGAAAGAATTTCTCCCAAAAAAACTATAGAAGGTTTTATAGGTGGATTAATAGCCTCCATTATTATTGGAGGTTTAATAGGTTACTTCGGAAACCTATTCTCTGTTCTTGATTGGATGATTATAGCTATAATTGTTTCTGTATTTGGAACTTTAGGAGATTTAGTAGAAAGTAAATTTAAAAGACAAGCAAATATTAAAGATAGCGGAACAATAATGCCAGGTCACGGAGGCTTATTAGATCGTTTAGATAGCTTGTTCTTCCTTGCACCTTTTGTATATTTGTATGTGCATTATTTTATGTAACATATGACCACCGATTTAGATACAAAATTTAAAGAAGCTTTTAACAAAGTCTCTAAAATTAACAAAGATTTACCTCCAGATGTGTTACTTCGTTTGTATGCTTATTACAAACAAGCCACAAAAGGAGATCGTTTCTCTGTAAATGATGCTGAAGATGACATCAAAAGTGCATTTAAGTTTAATGCTTGGATTCAATTAAGAGGAATGGATGAAAATCAAGCCAAAGAAGAATATATAGAGTTAGTAAATTCAATAATAAAATAATCAAATGAAAACATTTAAACTAATATTTAGCATTTTCGCATTAACGTTAATTGCAGTAGCCTGTAAATCTGAAGCCAGTAAAAGTGAGAAAGAAGTTCAAACGGAGGAGAAAGTAACTTCTACTGCTCCATTTTCATTACAAAAAGCCAATAACGCAATCAATTTTACAGCTTATAAAACCACTGAAAAAGTTCCTGTTAAAGGTAAGTTTGAAAAAATAGAAATCATTAATGGCGGAGAAGGTAACAGTGTAAAAGAGGCTATAAATGGAACGGAGTTTTCTATTCCTGTTAGTAGTATAGAAACTGAAGACGAAAGTAGAAACTTTAAAATTCAAAAGTTCTTTTTTCATGTAATGAAAAACACCTTTACACTTAAAGGTAAACTACAAATAGCAACTGATTCTACTGGAGTTGCTGAGTTTACCATGAACGAAGTAACACAAAAGCTACCTTTTAATTACACAATATCTAACAAAGTATTTACGATGAATACTACTATGGATGTTAACAAATGGAATGCACAAAATGCAGTAGATTCTTTAAATACTGCTTGTAAAGATTTACACAAAGGTGCTGATGGTGTATCTAAAACTTGGAGTGAAGTTGCTATAAATGTGACAAGTACATTTGAATAAACATACCGGTTTTTATTAACCAAAAAGGCTCAGTAATAACTGAGCCTTTTTTTATGTTCCTGTCCCGTCCTAAAATAAGTTTACACCAATAAGACTTATTTTATGAATAACAGTTTACGCAAGAAAAAGC
>NZ_JBHTJR010000022.1:0-567 GCF_042676005.1 Tenacibaculum geojense
CTTTTAGTCATGCAAATACGTATGCAAATGCCTAGAATAGGCACTCGTAAATTGTATTATTTGTTAAAGGGTGAGTTTAATAGTCAAGGAATAAAAATAGGTAGAGATGCCCTATTTGACTACTTACGCTCAGAATCTATGTTGATTAAACCTAAAAAGAATTATACCAAAACCACTAACTCTAAACATTGGTTACGAAAGTACCCGAATCTAATGAAAGAAACTAAGGCAGAGTATCCAGAACAATACTTTGTCAGTGATATTACTTATGTGAAAAGTAGAGAGCGAACCCATTATCTATCGTTAGTAACCGATGCTTTTAGTAGAAAAATTATGGGGTATCACTTAAGTGATGATATGAGTGCAGAAAATGTAGTTAAAGCTTTAACTATGGCTATTAAAAATAGGATTACATCTGGACCAATGATTCATCATTCTGATAGAGGGTTACAATACTGTTCAACGATATATCAAAATAAACTAAAAAAACAAGATATAACACCCTCAATGACTGATGGGTATGATTGTTATCAAAATGCTTTAGCAGAGAGAATTAATGGAATCTTA
>NZ_JBHTJR010000022.1:639-134626 GCF_042676005.1 Tenacibaculum geojense
ATGAAAACACCTAATTTTATACATAACAAAAAACCAGAGAAGCTAGCTTCTCTGGTTTAAATATATTTTTTAAAACTGTCAACCTATTTTAGGACGACTCAGTCAAGTAGAAAACTTCGTCTACTTTTTACACTTTTATTACTCTCAACCACTTCTTCTTTTACAAAAATACTAGAATCGTTTTTCTTACCTATATAATCAAGTTCGTTAAGTTTTTTGAATAATGATAGCATTAACTTGGTAAAAGATGCTGTTTTTTCTAATGAAATATTGATATCTGTATGAACATAATTTAAATCAATCATATCTATCAATACATTTTCAAATGCACCTTGGTTTAAATCACACCAGTCAGTTAAGTAATTTAATAAGGCTTCTTTTCCAGTACCTGTAAAAACATCTAGTCCGCTTTTAATAGTTCTGGCTAAATTTATTTGCTTAGTTAGCATTACAATAGGAGGTTCGTGTTTATCAATCAACCTAAAATCAGTAATACAGTTATTTAAATATTGCATGGTACGCTCACAAACGTGTTTTACCATATGCGCTAGATCATTTGTTTGTTTTTTCTGATGAATCTTTTGAATAATATGCATACAATAGGCTTCCATCTGGTTAAAGAAATAACCAAGTTCAGTATAGGTAAATTGTAAATCCTCATGACTTTGTATAGAAGAACACGGAGGAATAAAGCTCTCATATAAAGTAGGTACATCATTTACTAAAATAATTTTACCAATTGTTATATGATACAGACCTAACTCTTTTAAGGTAACTTCAGAGCTAGGCAATACACTTAATTTATATTCCGGCAAGGTAAAAGGATGCCTTGGTGGTTCTTCATTAGGGTCTGCGTTTCCAACAGGAACAGGATTGTAAGGATTTGCAGTTAATACTACATACCATTCTTCCTCTTCTTTGTTTAAGGTATATTGATGTTTTAAAATATAGCCTGATTGTTCTAATAAATCACGTGTATGATTGGTAATGTATATTAAACTCCCACCTAAAGTAATAGCAATACAACTGTTTACAATTACTTCAACAGAATCTTGACCGTCTAAAGAAATAGACACATCAATAGCTTTTTGATCGTCACTAAAAACAGGTAATATTCCAAAATTAATCGGACTCAGTGTTTTTTTAACACTTCTTTCTACTAAAGAAATTAATGAATTTTCTGAATCAATAAAATGAGATTTATTAATCTTCATTCCATCAACCCAATTCACTCTATATTTTGCTTCTTGTATATTCATTATTTTCTAGAGTTTATAGTATGTATTTGCTTCTTTTAACGGTGATGTTGGTAATACAGTTATTACTATCTTTAAACAATTTTACTTCTTTAATTTTTACATTTTTAATCTGAATTAATTCGCAAAATTGTAAAAAAGTTGTTTTTTCACCGTTAACAATAATTGGCATATTTAAATTACCACACAAATAATCTTTAAAAGAGTCTACAGATAACTTTTTTCTAGAAACCAGAATTAATTTATTTTTAAATTGATTATCACTAATGTTAGGAGCTGTTTTTGGGCCGTCATTTTTTAGTACAGGAGCATCGCCTTGAGAGCCTAACGGCTTAGTATCTGGAGCATCTTTTATTTGTTTACCAATGGTTCTAGTTACAGAAGTAATTTCATCTCTAGTATCAGTATTTTCAATAGGTAAAACCTCTATTTTTTTACTAGTTGCGTGTTTAATATCACCATTTACTACTAGTGACACTGTTTTTAGACCATGAGTTTCATAAACGTAGCTCGCTACTTTATTTGTAGAGTTTGCACCAGCTGTTTCTCCAAAACGCCATTCCCAAGTACTTGCATTAGGTGTTAAATCTTTGACAACTAATTGTTCTCCTACTTTTATGGTAGCTGGTAAATTAAACCTAGCAAGTTTGGTAGAATCAATAATAAAAGGTTTTGCTTTTACAATTACTTTTTTCTGTTCAAAACAAATACCGTTTACAGTTAAACTTACGGTGTATTCTCCTGGTTTTCTAAATACATGTAAGGCGTCTTTGTTATGAGAAACCTTTGTGCTATCACCAAAATCCCATTCCCAAGCACTAGCATTTTTGGTTTGGTCTACAAATTTAATTAGTTTCCCTTCTACTAATTCATCAGCTTTTATATCAAAAATAACTTCTTTGCACGGTGTGAATTTGGTAGCTCTGTAGGCTAAAACAGAAGCAGAAATTAAAAAAGTAATAATAAAAAGTCTAATAACCATTTTGTCAATATGGTTTGACATTGTCTTGTTCATAACTAAGTTTTTTAAGAGTCAATTTTTTTTTCAAATATAAAGTAAAGCATAGAAATCAAAAATTATTTGATAATTGATCGTAGAAAAACAATCAACTTTAAGAGCTTCATTTTATAGCTTTTTTTGGCTTACTAAAATTAATAAAAATTTTGAATCCAATAATTACCAATTACTTACAAAAACTAACTAACAATCATAAAAAAATGACACTTTCTAAAATAATAACATCTACATAGCTGTTTTTTTAATACATTTATTCCAGAAAAAATTGCTAAAACTGAAAAAATACTATGACCTTTTCTTCAAAAATAGAGGAGGCTGTTCACATTGCTAAGTCAATTGCAAAAGAACATTCTCATAAAGAGTATTCATCATCTCATCTATTGAAAGCGCTATTGCATAAAAATATTGGTATGATGCCTTATATAGAAAGTATAGGACAAGACCCATACTATATTGAAGAATGGGCTGAGGTTAGATTAGAATCACTGCCTAAATCTTCTAAGATAATGGAAGATATTAAAAATGATAGTTCTATTGATGCAGTTTTTATTGAAGCAGAAAGTTTAACCCATAAAATAGGTGTAGATGCTGTGGATGAACTTTGTGTTTTAACCGCTTTAAGTACACCAGGCGTTGGATTTACTTATGAGCAGTTAAAAACGTTTCCGTTAACGCCAAGTGAAATTATTACGAACGTTGCAAGTAACGGAAATACTGTTTTAGACAATGTTGTTAAAGATAATACCACTTCAAATAAAACCAAGGAAACTTTAAAGTTATTAGCAACTTATTGTGAAAACAAAACTGAAAAGGCCATTAATGAAGAGTTGGAGAGAATATATGGTAGAGATGTAGAGCTTAAATCAATTGTAGAGATTTTAGGACGTAAATCCAAACCAAACGTATTAATTTTAGGAGATCCCGGTGTTGGAAAAACAGTATTGTTAAATGCTTTAACCTATGCTTCTTTAGGTAATACTGTTCCTGCTCATTTTAAAAATGCGCATATTTTTGAGTTAAATTTTATCAATTTAACATCTGGAGCCGGATATAAGGGAGAAGTAGAAGATAGGTTAACAAAGGTGATAGATGCCATTAAAACTTTTGAAAAGCCAATACTTTTAATAGATCAATTAAATAACTTAACTAATAAAAATGGTAATAATGAAGGTATTGTAAATATCTTAAAAGCCGAGTTAGTAAAAGGTGAAATTACCATTATTGCAACAGCTACTAATGACTCTTTTAGAAAGCATATTGAGGTAGATGAAACACTTGCTAGGCAATTTGAAGTAGTGGCCTTAAAAGAGCCAAGTGAAGAAGATGCTTTTAGAATGATAAAAAATACAATTTCGTATTACACCAATTATCATCAATTAGCTATTGAAGATGAAAGTATTCAAGAAGCCATTAGGTTAGCAAAACGTTATAATAAAGAACGAAGTTTACCAGATTCTGCAGTAGATTTAATAGACAGAACAATGTCTGCTACAAAATTTATGATAGAAACTTCAATACCGCAAATAGAGAGTCTTTCAGAAGAAATAAAAGCTTTAGAAGAAAAAGGATTGGAGGAGTCTGAAGCTTTAAAAGAACAACTTTGGATGTTTGTACAAATAAAAAATAGGTTAAGTTATTTATTATTTGGAGAACTTAAAGAAGAAGATTATTACAAAGAAGTGTCTAATGCATCAGCTGGTTTTAAAAAATTACATGAAATTTTAAATAGGTTAAAAGAAATTGCTTTACAAGAAAAAACAGAACTTCTAAAAAATGATATTGCTTTAACCATAGCACATAAAACAGGTATTCCGGTAGGGAAACTTCAGTCTGATGAAAAAGAAAGACTGTTAACAATGGATGCTATTTTAAGAAAACGTGTAATAGGTCAAGATCATGCCGTAAATGTAATTACAGATGCCATACTTGAGTCAAGGTCTGGTTTAAGTAAACCAAACCTACCAATAGGGTCGTTCTTTTTCTCGGGACCAACAGGCACAGGAAAAACAGAATTAGCAAAATCATTAGCAGAATTTTTATTTCAAACAGAAACATCAATTATACGTTTTGATATGTCTGAATTTAAAGAAGAACATTCTGCAGCTTTATTGTATGGTGCGCCTCCAGGTTATGTTGGTTATGAAGAAGGAGGATTACTGGTAAATAAAATTCGTCAAAACCCATACTCAATAGTATTATTTGACGAAATAGAGAAAGCACATCCATCAGTTTTTGATATTTTCTTACAAATTTTAGATGAAGGAAAATTACATGATAGGTTAGGGAAAGAAGGAGATTTTTCTAACGCAGTTATTTTATTTACTTCTAATATAGGTAGTGATCATATAGTTTCTTCATTTAATAAAGGTATTATTCCAAAATCTAGTGATTTATTAGAAATGATGGGGAATCATTTTAGGCCAGAATTTCTAGGAAGATTAACAGAGATAATTCCTTTTTCACCAATAACAGAAGATAATATTACCAAAATATTCAAAATACAGTTAAAGAGTTTATACCAGGCGTTAGAAAAGCAAGAAATAACGTTAAATATAAGTGATGACGCCATTGAACTTTTAGCAAAAAAAGGATTTACACCAAAATATGGTGCTAGACCTTTAAGAAATGTTATCAGAAATGATCTAAGATCACCATTATCTAAAAAAATTATATCAGGAGAAATAACAAAAGGAAATACAGTAGAATTAAGTTTAGATGAGAGTAATAACTTGGTTTGGAGTGTGTAACCTGTAATTATTTATATTTATACAAAAACAAAAAAATAAACTACTATGAGTGATAACACGTACGGATTAGGAGGCACGGAAGTAAGAAGAGAGTCTATTGAAGCCCTTCAAGAAATACCTCAAAACAGAACTTTATTGGTTGAAAAGTTAACAGAATTTCCACCTGTTAAGCCAAAAATGATTGAAGGATTAAAAAGTATTAATGAAGCTTTTGAGCATTTTAGTCCAAGTGTTGAAATGACTTTTACAGATAGTGAAGGTTTAGAATCAAAAGAAACTTTAAATTTTAAAACAGTTGGTGATTTTGGAAAGAACGGAATTACTAATCAAAGTGAATTTTTAAAAGATTTAGACACAGAAAAAGAACAGTATTTAAAAGTTGTTAAGCAACTAAAAAGTAATAAAATATTACGTTTAGCTTTAGCAGATCCTGAAGCAAAACAAGCGTTACTAGATACTATTGGAGGATTGTTAGAAGAGTTAAACGATAAAAACTAAATTACTATGGCAAAGGCACAGCAACTGCAAGGCGGACAATTAGCAGAGAAAGTATTAGAGAATAGTGAAAAGCTTGCAAAATTTGGAGGGTATGATTTAGTTGAAGCAACTATTGATGGTTCTCAAAACTTAAACCCTGAAAGAAAAGCTAGAAAAAAAATATTTTTAACGGAGAGTTCTAAGAAATTGGAAAGAAAAAAAGTTAAAAAAACACTAGAAATCTGGAAAAAAATTTTAGAAGAAGGAGGGGAAGATATCGCTAAGATGATTGATGAAGCTCAAAATAAATCTGAAATTGCTCATGAGACGCTTGAGAAAAACGTAGGAATGGCAATTGAGCAAACTAGAGACTTAGAAAGGTCTTACAGATCTTTAGCATTATTTTATAAAAATACAGAATCAGATAAAGTTAAAAACTTAACTATTTTAAATGCAGATCCAGAACAAATGCGTGATTTAGATAATACACGTTTTATTGATGCTGTATCTGAAGAGTTAAAAGATAATTTTGATCGTTTAGATTTAAGAGATAACTACGGAATATTAGTAATTCCTGGTTACCTAGAAAATAACGCTGTTATAGAAAAATGGGCAAAAATTGCTTATGATAATAAGGTAATGTTAATTACGGATTTTGAACATTTAGATGAACCAGATGATGTTATGGAAATGTTTGAAGCCGCTAAATTAACTGGAAGCGATAATTATAAGTCAAATGTAATGATGACCTGTAATTGGTTAGTAGGTAGAGGTAGATTTGATGAGGTAGGCGAGGATGAAGATTTATTTGTGCCACCATCACCAGCATTAGCAGGTAAAGTTTATAAAACCCTTATGTCTCAGGTAACTGCAGGTAAAAAACATGGAGGGTTAAATGAGGTAACTGGTGTAAAATTCGATTTAAAAAAATCTGAAATATCTCAGTTAGAAAAAATGGGATTAATTCCTATGGTTAACGAGTATGGTAAGGTAATGGCTTTTTCAGCTAAAACATTATTTAATGGTGACAATTTAGGACTACAAACTTATTCAGTAGTTCGTGTTTTTGATTATGTAACAAAAGTTTTAATGGATTTCTTAAACAGAAGAGCTTTTGAAAACTTTAATGCAAGAACAAGAAAAGAGTTAATGAACCAAATTGTTAAGTTTTTAGATAATATTACTGGTCCAGATAAGTTAATTGAAGACTTTACAATTAAACGTTTTGAACAAGATCCAAATCAGAAAGATAGAGTTTATTTAGATGTTCATATGAAACCATATTTTCCAGCGAAGAACTTCCTAATTAAAATGGATGGTCAGAAAGGTGATGACGGTACAGATTGGGATGCTGAATACGAACAACAATAATTAATTGTTTTTAGTTTATACATTATCAAAAAAGCTATTCAATAAAAATGAATAGCTTTTTTGTTTATAATATTTAGTTTACAGGAGTTTCTTTATTACAAGCACATCGAAAACCTATATTCCCATCAATTAAATTAGGATCTCTACTTCCTCTTAAATAGGTTGAATTATATAAATTATGAAATCCACGTACCACTTTTTCTTTGTTTAGATCTATGGTATCAAATCTTGGATCAGTTACAGGACCTTCATAAGCCCACATGTAATCATTAGTCCATTCAGGGCGTCCACCAGACATGTCATAAATTCCAAGTGGGTTAGGAGCAAAAGAACCTACTTTTTTATTTAAGTCATAATTTCTCTTTACCGTGTAGCTACCAACAATTTTGCCATTATCTGTTGCGTGAAAAACGTTTTTACCTCTACTTCGTGCAGCAAATTCCCATTGTGCTTCTGTGGGTAAATCTAAAGGAAGGTTTAATTGTTTTCCCAACCATTGACAGTATTCTTTTGCAGTATACCAGGAAGCTTTCTTGGCAGGACAGCTGTCACAGTAACCTTCTACAGTATCTCTGTAATCAGGGGCCATAATTTCGAGTCCATTTTTTTTACGAAATAAATCATATTCTTTCCATGTTGTTTCGTATTTGCTTATAGAATAGCTACTTAACGTAACTTCATGTTCGGGAGCAATAGGAGTATTATTTTCCCCCATGATAAAAGTTCCGCCTTCTACAAATACAAAATTTTCTTTGGCTTGGTTAATAATTTGTTGTTCTTCTTTACTTAATTGAGAGGTGCAGTTTATATATGTAATCATACATAAAGTCACACTAATTCTTTTTAAAATTGTTACGATGCTTTTGTTTGCCATAATTTTTTTAAACCGGGTATATTTTTAATATGATTTTCAACTGCTAACCAGTCATCTGTGTCAGTTAATAATTCATTTTGTAAAAATTGTTTACTTTCTTGAATTCGTAATAAACGACCTACTGAATTAGCTACTGTTTTGTCATACGCTTGATATCCTTTTCCATCAGCGGTTTTCATTGCCATATGTTCCATAGCCTCTTGCCATTCACGCGCATGTTTCATAGAAAATAAAATAGTTTTAGCAGCTTCTTCAAAATCACTATAAGCATCACTACCTAATTTATTAACTACTGTATCATATACTTTTTGAACGCCTTCAAACATATATTGATTATACTTATATTCTGCTAATTGATATAACATTCGTCCTTTTACTTTAGGAGGTACGTATTGAAGCATTTGTTTACCTTCACCCTTAATGATATTTTGAGCCATATTTTCAGTATTATTTCGATTAACTTTATACTTATTAAAGTCTTCAATTAAATCTAACCCTTTTTGTAAAATACCAAATCCAAGAGCGGCGTTGTGTAATAGAGCTGCAGTACCAGCTTTAAAAAACTCATCTTGTTGCCACAATTCATTTATCCAAGCAATGTACAATTCATAAACATTTATACTTGATTCAGTTTTTGTTCCATCTGTATTTGTTTCATTTTCAAAGATATCTAAGAAATTAAAATCTTTGTCCTCAAGTTTTTTGTAAACTAATACAGCAAAATCATATAACTGCATAACACCAACAGAAAAAGATAAAGCACCTCCGCCGCCAAATCCCCAAGTAGCGTTAGCTTTTAATTTAACCTGAAAAGTACCCGTTGTGCTATCATATCCAATTTTAAACTCACCTTCAACTCCAACACCAGCAGTTCCTGTTAAAGCACCTCCAACACTAGCTAGTTTGTTGAATTTTTTTTCAGAATCATCAGGATTATCCCACTCCAAACCAACACCTATAGATCCTTGGATTTTAGCACCAGCAAAAGCAGAACCTTTTCCACCTGCATCAGCACCAAACAAAGAGATGTCTGTAGAAGGATTATTTTTATTTTCATCTTTAGCTACAACAACCCCATTTTTATATTCGGTTTGTTTGTCTTTGGTTTCTTTTTTCTTACCAACTAATTGGGCAACACCTTTATAAGTATTAACTTCAAAGCTTGTAGATAATTCTACTGAAGCTCCTACAAACGCACTCGTATTTCCTTCAACATGCATTCGTCCTTTACCTAAGTCAATTTCTTCTTCTACTTTTTTAGTTTCACGAACACTTTCTGTAACATTTAAAGAAACACGTCTATTTGCAGCTATTTTCCCTTTAACTTCTTCTTTTAATTCTTCTTCCCCTTTACTAATTACAGGATAAATGTCTTCATCTACATAAAAATATCTAAAATCTTTTACTCTTACTCCACTAACTTGTCTTAAAGCATAATGTTGCATTCTTTGGAAATACAATATAACTAAGTCTCTATTAGATAAATCTTGAATATTTGGAGTGTCTTGTTTGCTAGATAATAAATCTTGAAAAAACGTAGGGCTGAATAAACTTTTAGTCTCAAGGTTGATACCAGAAAATTTTACAGGTCCAGGCATTTCTTTTTTATAAAAATATTTTTGGGAAGCCAATGCTACTTTTTGAGCTAAATCATCTTCAATTTTACCAGTATTACTAACTGGCAAATTCATAACTTTTTCAAAATCTTCATCAGGGAAGGTAGACATATAAAGTGCAAGTTCCATCATTTCTCTTTCTGGAGCTCCCCATTTGTTTTCATCAAAGTTTTTTACCCATTGAGCATGGTTATTAGTAAAAAAAGCATGTACAGCATGCGCTCTATTATAACCTAAAGCTTTATTGTATGCAGTGCTACCCGAACTATCTGTATGGCCTACTACTTGAATTAAAAATTCTTTTTTAGCATCAGATTGTTCAATTTTTCTAAAATTTAAGTTAGCTACTTGCTCGGTAATACTTTTTATATTTTGAGGAAGTACTAAAAAAGAGTCATGTACAAACAAAGGATTTGTTTCTAACAACTCTGTTTCGGCAACTTTTTGAAAACTATATGTTTCTTTTCTTACATCAACTTTAAAAGCCCATGCTGCTCCAGCCTCATGCGGTAAGTATAGGTTGATACCAGCAGAGGCTTCTGCTAATGAAAACTGTGCATCACCTTTATAGGCAACTTTTGCTTTTCCTTCTTTAAAGTTAAACTCAGCAACCCCTCCAGCATTGGCAGTATAGCGCATTAATTGTGCACCTGCAGTAGCATTAAAGTAAGCAGGAGGTAGTTTTTGATCATTTATAAGTTTTATTAGTTTTTTTCTATCAGATAGATTTAATGGGATTTTAGGATAACCTGTAGTTACTTTGGAAACAAATTTTTTATCAGTATCCTGCCAAAGATTTTTAATTCCAAGCATTGCTTTGTTCCAGTGATAGTGATCAAATTCATTTTCTGGCTTTTCTAATAATTCAATAATTTGATCTCTTTTATTCGTTTTATCAGAAATTGATAATCTTGCATTTTCATTAACATATTTAGAAAAGCTATCCACAACTTCACTTACTTCATCTCTTATTAATAAATTACGAATAGCATCATTTTTGATAAATCTTTTAATTCTCCCAAGTTTAAGAGTGCCTTCTTTTTTATCTACTTTACCAAAATCCCATTTTTCAGTCATTTCCACTCTAACTTTTTTTAAAACTTCAATAACTTTACTGTTTTTTTCTTTTTTATCTGATTCTTTTTGCTTTTTTAATTTATCATCAGTAGTACCATCATTACTATCAGTTAATATTTCATAAAAAGCATGATACATAGTTTTAGCTTCTGCAGAGTTATCAAACATATTTGTTTTGAATCTAAACTCATTGAAAGCATTATGTTTCGCTTTTGTATCTCTTACCTTTACAAGGTCTTTTACAGATATATGGTATGTTTTTTTGCTAATTGCTCCTGTGCACTCAATTAAGTTTTTAAAACTACCTAGTTTTACTGGGTTAGTATCTTCTTTTTTCTTCTCATTACCTTCTTTGTCATTACTATCCTGGTTACTATTTGAAGTATCAGTATCATTTTCATCTTTAAAAAGTTGTCTTATCTCTTCATGAATTTCAAGTATTTCTTCATTTAAAGCATTGAAAGCTACAGGATCTTTTTGTGCATTTTTTAATTTTTCTTTTGCAATAGCTAATTTCTCTGAAGCTTTTAAATATTTTTCTGTTTCTTTATTAAATACTTCAAGTTTCTTAACATCTAACGCCCAAAATTCAGATACGCGTTCTTCATTTTCAGGGTTTAAATCTTTATTAATTGCTGGAAAAAATAATATTTCTTGAATTCCTTTTCCTGTTCCTTTAACTGAGGCTTTCGCTTGTTTAGTAGGATCTTCTTGTAATAATACCGTTGCCATTTTTTTGTTTTTATTTATGCAGTTACAGTTTTTTGCTCTTCTGCAGTTTCTTCTTCTTCAGAGTTTTCAGCTGTTTCGTAATATACTTCTAATTTTATTTTTTGTAAATCAGCTTTGATTTCCAAATCTTCAAGTAAATCATTTTCTAAATGTTCTCCATTAAAAGAAAAATCAAATTCATCATCAGATAAATCAATATCAACCAGTTTACCAATACAGTTTTTAGACTGTATTTCGAGATAAATAACATCTTCGTAAAATTCTGTTACTTCATTTCCATCTTCGTCTAAATACCTTAATGATATTATTTCAGGTTCTTCATCTTCTATAGTAGTAGCTGCTATTTCCTCAAAAGGATTATTTTGATTCCAGTATTCTTGAATAATTAACCCTTTAATTTTCATGATGCTCCAGCCAATTTCTACTATCATGTGTAATGGTAAATTATCATCATGATCAAAATTTTCTCTTAATCCAATAATATGAGCTTCGGCAAATTCAATTTTATACAAAGTGCTAAATCCGTCGCGCTTGTAAAAAACGATTTCACCGTCTATTATATTGTTAGGAGAAAACATGTTATGATAAAAAAAACTGTCATTTCCTGTGCTTTCTACAGTAAAAAATAAACTGTTACCAATAGGTTTGGTAGTTGGGCGCCCAGTAGTGTCAAAGTATTGAGAAAAGGTTTGTTTTACTTGTAGTAAATTTCTTTCTTCTCCATTAATAAATAGTTTGGCTTTAAAGCTACTCATAGTTATTTATTTTGCAATTTTTTAAAGAAACTATTAATGTATCCATTTCAAATACAACAATCTAGGTGAAGGTTGGTTGTAAGATGATTGGCTGAAACACAACTGTTTGTTGGCAGATGTTTTCTTTTTCAATAGTATTTTATAGCAGGTTAAATATAAATAAAAATCATATTGACTATTAGTAGATTATGAGAAATTGTATGAAAAGCAATTATTGTTTATAGTAGGTTGAAATATTTGTTTTTTTGTTGATTTTTGATATAAAAAAACTGGTATTAAAATACCAGTTCTTTAATTTTTTGAGTTATTTTTTTACCAATATCGGTTGGGTATGATTTATCTCCCATAAAAACATCGGCCATTGCTTCACTAAAACGTTGACCGTATTTTTTCAGCATGATATTCCTGATTGTTTTTTGTTCATAAAACCATTTAGATAGCCATAAACCTGTTTTTATTTCAGGTATTAACTTTTTATTTATTTTTTCTAGGTATAATTTTTCTGCTTCAACACTATTTAGTTCTGCTTCTACAATACTTTCTGCAGCTAATAATCCGCTGTAGATAGCATTAGAAATTCCTTCCGCAGTAATAGGATCTGCAAAACCAGCTGCATCACCTATTAAAAACACGTTATTTTTTACAAATCCATCAGTTCTAGGCGCAACAGGGATTTGAAATCCATGTTGTGTTTGATTTATGATTTTTTTAATTCCTAAAGTTTCAAGGTATTCGTTGTAAAACTTTTTTAAATTGATTTTAGTTCTTCGTGCCGATGCAACACCCAATGATAAATGATTTTTTTTAGGGAAGCTCCAAGCGTAACCAAACGGGATAGCATCAATATCAAAACGAACTTCATTTTTTAAACGTTCATAATCTTCTTCAGATACTTCAACTTCATATTCTAAAGCGGGTATTAATTTTCGGGTATCTGTTGTCCATCCAGCTAATTTGGCTGTTGGACTTAAAGCGCCATCTGCAGCAATAACAAAAGAAGCAGTAATACTTTGTTTAGAAGTAGTAATTTGTATTTTTTTATCTGAAAAGTCTAAGTTTTCTACTTTATGATCTTGAAGTAAAGTAACTCCCAATTCTTTGGCTTTTTCAACCAGTAAATTGTCAAAAGAATCACGCATAACCATACTTATGGTTGGTTGCTCTCTGTGTGTTCTAAAATGTAAAGATTCTCCAAGGTAAATATCTACGGTATGAAATTCTTTTTCTACAATTTCAGAAATATCAAACGGTAAATTTCTTCTTCCTCGGTACACAAAACCGCCTCCACAAGTTTTATAACGAGGTAAAGTTTCTTTTTCTATAATTACGGTTTTAATACCGTTTTTGGCTAAATGAAAAGCAGCAGATGCTCCCGAAGGTCCAGCACCAATAATCGCTACATCAAAGTGATTCATAGTTAGTTGTAATTTTCGCTAATATAAACATTAGTTCCAATTTACACGGGTCATGATGGGAAAGTGGTCTGAGTATTTGTGAGAATATGTTTTAAAACTATTAATTGTAGCTCCAGTATCTGTTAAAATAAAGTCAATTCTCATTGGGAAAAAATAGTTAAATGTTTTACCAAAGCCATAACCAGCCTCTGTAAAAGCATCTTTTTTATTGTATGATATTTGATTGTAAACCCATGAGTAAGCAGTATTATTAAAATCGCCACAAATTACTGTTTTACCTTTCCAGTTTTGCTGGTGTCTTAAAAATACTTCTGTTTGCGAAGCTTGTTTTTGAAAACCGTCAGCTAATCGTTTAATTAGTTTTTCGGATGTTTCTTCGCCAAAATTCTCTTTTGTTGGGTTAATTTTTAAAGATTGTAAGTGTATGTTATAAATTCTAATAGTGTCTTTTCCTTTTTTTACATCAATAAAAATGGCATTATTAGCACTTTTAGAAAAGTTAAGTGAGCCTTTATTTATTATTGGAAACTTTGATAAAATAGCTAATCCAAAATTATTTTTTTTGCTTGTAGGAACAAAATATTGGTATTTGTAAGAAAACTTTTTCTGTTTAGTGTCATGAAACTCTTGAATTGCTAAAATATCTGGTTGTTTTTTATTGATGAATTTTACAATCTTATCAGCAATACTATCATCATCAATCCATTTATATAAGTTAAACATTCTCACATTATAACTCATTATTTTAGTATCGTCATTTAAATTGTCTTTTTTACCAGAAATTTTAATAAATGGTGAAGAAAATACAAGTCCAATACCAATGACTACAGAAGAAAGTATAAAGTGTTTTTTTAACTTTAAAATCCAATAAATAATAAATAAAACATTACAAATAATAAGCAAAGGAACAGCTAAACTTAATACAGAGAATAGTGGAACCGTATTAGGAGAAATATAAGGTAAAAAATAGGCCAACATTAAAAGCGTAGCCAATATGGAGTTAACAAAATATAAGAATTTGCTAAATAAAGATGATTTTTTGTTGGTAGTCACTAATTTTTCCCTTGTTTAAATAAAAATTCTTTTTCTGCCTTAGTTAAAGCATCATAACCAGATTTGCCAATTTTATCTAAAATAGCATCAATTTTCTCTTGGTTTTCAGATTTGCTATTTTTTACAAAGGCTTTATTTCCTGATTTATAAACTGTTTTTAAAGGCTTTTCTTTCTTTTTAAAAATATTTTTTAAGGGGTTGCTAAAAGAAAGTGTTTTATTACTGGCATTGTGTACATATAGATAGCCAAATAACGCACCACCTAAATGTGCTATATGTCCACCAGCATTACTAACAGGAATTTGAATAATGTCTACCAAAATCCAAAAAGCAGCTAAATGCCAAAGTTTAATGTATCCTATCAAAGGTATTTTAACCTGATAGTTGGGCATGTAGGTGGCAATACCTACAAAAATTGCAGAAATTCCTGCAGAGGCACCAACTAATATATTGTTATGCGGCAAATTTTTAAAAACAGGAAACGCATTGTAACTGAGTAAAAAAAGGATTCCACCTACAATGGTTCCATACAAATAAAAATTTAATAATTGTTTACTCGTAAAATATTGAACAAACAAATTACCAATAAAATACAATGCTATTAAATTGAAAAGTATGTGTAAAAATCCGCCATGCAAAAAGCCGTAGCTTACAATACTCCAAGGTTTATATAAAAAGCTATCTAAATCTGCCGATAACGAAAACCACTGAATTAAAAAGTTAGTATTAGATTGAAATAAATATCCTAAGGTGTTAAACACAAACGTAGCAATAAAAACACAAAGATTGATGTAGATGAGTTTTTCTACAATTCCAGCATTTTGAAATCTGTATTTTAATGTGTTTAATTCTTTCATAATTATAAACGGTATTGACTTTTTTTCCAGTACCAAGCAATTAAAAAACCAATAATAGCACCTCCAATATGAGCAAAATGAGCTACATTTCCTATAGAGTATTTGGTAACACCAAAAAATAAATCTCCAAAAATCATCAATGGAATAAAATATTTAGCCGCTACAGGAACAGGGAAAAATATAAGAGCAAGCTTAGCATTTGGGTAAGCAATGGCAAAGGCAACTAAAATACCATAAATAGCACCAGAAGCACCAACAGCAGGGGTGTGATATAGTGAATAAAACTCTCTCATTGTTTCATTAGAAAGAGAAATAATATTATCGTTATATGATCCAGCATCAAGGATTTGTTTTATTTCTGTAGAAGAAACTCCCATATTAATTAATTGCTCATATATTCCATTAAATTGATAATAATTCACAAAAGTATAAATAAGACCTGCACCAATTCCAGCTGAAAAATAGAAAAATAAAAACTTATTCTTACCCCACATTTGTTCAAGTGGAGATCCAAATGCCCATAAAGCGTACATATTAAAAAGTAAATGCATAGATCCTCCATGCATAAACATATGTGTAAAATATTGCCAGAAACCAAAATGTTCATTCTCTGGATAATGTAAAGCAAATAGATTTGTTAAATCCATTTGTAATAATAATGGCACAAAAAACATTATTACGTTAATAATGATTAAGTGTTTTATAGCTTGTGTTACGTTTCGCATATTATTTATTAAAAATACTATCTATTTCAGATAAAGGTAAGGTTTTAAACGTTGCTTTACCAAACGGAGATGTATTAGGTTCTTTACAAGAAAATAAGTTGTTTACTAAATTTTCTTGCTCTTTTACGGTTAAACTAGTTCCAGTTTTTATGGCTAATGATTTTGCAAATGATTTTGCCATAATGTCAAAGTGACTAAAACTAGCATCAGGAACTTCTAATTTTATATCATCTAAAAGTTGTTCTAAAATTAGTGTTATTTGACTTTCTGTAATAGAGGTTGGTATTCCACCTATAACTACACCTTCTTTGGTAAATTCATTAAATACAAAGCCAGTACTCTCTAAATCAGATTTTATACTGTAAATCATTTCTATATCAGACTTTGTAAAAGAAATACTCACGGGAAATAGTAATTGTTGACTACTAGCTTCCTGAACAGTGATATTGTGCAAAAACTCTTCGTATAAAATTCTTTGATGAGCTAATGATTGATGAATTAATACCACACCCGATTTTATGGAACTTAAAATGTATTTTTTCTGAATTTGAAATGTTTTTCCTGTTTCGTTTTCTTTTTCAACATCAAAAAGTTGTTCTTGTTTTACAGGTTCAATAGGTTGAATATCGGCGTATAAAGCTTCCCAACTTCCGGTATCCTTTTTATAGTTTTGAGGAGGATTACTATTCTTATTAAGAACTCCCGATCTACTGTTTGAGTTATGATTTATAGTGCCTGATTCAGTTTTAAAAGGATTAAATGTAGGGTCTACAATTATTTTTGGAGTACTTACCGTTTGTTTGTCTTTAAAATCATACGGAGTATCTAGCGTAGCATCTCTATTAAAATCTAAAACAGGAGCAACATTATATTGTCCTAAACTATGTTTTACAGTTGCTCTTAAAATAGCATAAACATTTTTTTCATTATCAAACTTAATTTCTGTTTTGGTTGGATGAATGTTAATGTCAATACTGTTAGGAGGGACTTGCAAGTATAAAAAATAAGATGGATGCGCGTTATTGTCTAGCAAGCCTTCAAAAGCATTCACTACTGCATGATTTAAGTAAGAGCTTTTTATAAAACGATCATTAACAAAGAAGAATTGTTCTCCTCTTTTCTTTTTTGCAAATTCTGGCTTAGCTACAAAGCCTTTTATGGTTAATATGTCGGTATGTTCTTCAATTGGTACTAACTTTTCATTAGTTTTTCCACCAAAAATACCTACAATACGTTTACGTAAATTACTACTTTTTAAATGGTAAACTTCATTACCATTATGATGTAAAATAAAAGCAATAGCAGGATGTGCTAGCGCAACACGTTGAAATTCGTCAATAATATGACGTGTTTCTACCGTGTCTGATTTTAAAAAATTTCTTCTGGCTGGTATGTTGTAAAATAGGTTTTTAACAGCAATACTGGTTCCCTTGGCTGAATTTACAACTTCTTGAGAAACTACGGTGCTTCCCTCAATTTTAACGCAAGTTCCAACATCCTCAGTGGCTTGTTTTGTTTTTAATTCAACATGAGCAATTGCGGCTATAGAAGCTAAAGCTTCACCTCTAAACCCTTTTGTATTTAGGTTGAATAAATCTTGTGCCTCTTTAATTTTTGAGGTTGCATGACGTTCAAAGCATAAACGAGCATCGGTAGTACTCATACCTTTACCATCATCAATTACCTGAATTAAAGTTTTACCAGCGTCTTTTAAAAGTAATGTAATAGTTTCCGCACCAGCATCAATAGCGTTTTCTAGTAATTCTTTAACTACAGAAGCCGGTCTTTGTACCACTTCACCTGCCGCTATTTGATTGGCTACGTGATCTGGAAGTAATTGAATGATATCTGACATTAATTATTTTTAGAAGTAAATATTGTTAGATCAAAGTCTATGATGTACAAAAAAATAAACGTTAAAATAAGCGCTATAATTACAATTGTTTTGTTTAATCGATAGCCAGAATCTTTAAAGTCATCAAAAGCAGCGTCAAATTTTTGTTTAATATTTTTTCTTTTGCCTACAGTGGTTCTAAACTCGTCAAATTTATGTTTAAATTCATACGGGTTTCCATCTCCTTTGTAATAGCGTGGTTTATAATCGAATTTCTTTGGGTCTTTTTTAAAAATAGCCATACATAGTAGTATTGTTTTGTGATTTTTTATGTGCAAAAACTGCACCAAAAACAATAGGTTCAAATTTACTGAATTATAGAGTAGTGGTCAAGCAATGTTGATAAGAATCTATATTAGAAAAAAAACCAAGAAACAGCTTTCTGAATCTTGGTTTTATGTGTTTTAGGTATGAATTAATTTTTTTAAAAACCGATATTGTTCGTGTTGGTTTTTAAGCTTTTAATAGCTGCCATTTTAATAGCTGCCATTTTAATAGCTGCTACAGCACATTCAATACCTTTATTTCCTAATTTTCCTCCAGATCTATCTATTGATTGTTGTTTGGTATTATCTGTTAATACACAAAATATAACAGGAACATCGTATTTAATATTTAAATCTACAATACCTTGTGTTACACCTTCACAAACAAAATCAAAATGTTTGGTTTCACCCTGAATAACGTTTCCAATGGCAATAATTGCGTCTAACTTTTCAGTTTCAATCATTTTTTTACATCCAAACACTAATTCAAAACTTCCTGGTACATCCCAAGAAACAATGTTCTTTTCTGTAGCACCACAGTCTAAAAGTGTTTCTATAGCACCTTTATGTAAGTTTTTAGTAATTTCTGGATTCCATTCAGAAACAACAATCCCAAATCGAAAATCTTTCGCATTTGGGATTGTAGCTTTATCGTAATAAGATAAGTTTGTTGTAGCCATTATTGTGCGTATTTTGCACTGTTAATATATTTTTCAATATCTCTACCTTGTGTAGTGGTAGGATACTTTTCTTTAATTTTTGTAAACAACTCTTCAGCTTTGCTATAATTTTTTAATAACATAGCTGTTTGTCCTGCCTTAAATAAGAATAAAGGAGATGTAAAATCGTTATCTTTCTTATTAGCTGCTTTAATATAGCTGTCTAAAGCATCCTCTAATTGATTTACATCAGCAAAAGCATCACCCATTGCACCTAATGCTGCTGGTCCTAATAACTCATCATCAGAATCAAATTTATCTAAATACTTTACCGCTTTTTTATATTGCTTCATATTTAGGTAAGAAACTCCGGCATAATAGTTAGCTAAGTTACCAGCTTTTGTTCCGCTGTAGGCATCAGCAATATCAACAAAACCATATTTACCATCAACACCACCTTCAATACTTAAGGTATATAAGCTATCTGCTTCTGCACCTGCTGCAGTAATAGCTTTATCAAAAAGAGCTCTAGGATGCGCTAACTCATTAGAAGCTTCAATTTCTGTTGGCTCACTTACAAATTTAGTGTACGCTAAAAATACTAAAATTAAGGCTGCAACACCTACAAGACCGTAAAATAATGGTTTGCTGTTTTTTTCAATCCACTCTTCAGATTTGTTGGCAGTTTCGTCTAATGTATTAAAAACTTCTGCAGTAGTACTTTGAGATTCGTCAAACGTTTCTTCAATTGTTTCCTCTACAACCTTTTCTTTCTTAGGTTTATATCCTCTCTTTTTGTATGTTGCCATAATTGTATTAAAATTAGTGGCGTCAAAAATAGTTTTTTTAATTGGATTTTAAAAACTGATTTTTCGTTATTTTGCGCATCCTTTCAATAACAATTCATCGCTAATGCATTTACAAAAATTATCGCTCGTAAATTTTAAAAACATTGAAGCAAAAACTTTTCAGTTTGAAGAGAAGATTAATTGTTTTGTAGGCGATAATGGTGTTGGAAAAACCAATGTGTTAGATGCTATTTATTATTTGTCTTTTACTAAAGGATACTTTAATAGTATTGCTGGGCAGAATATTCGCCACAATCAAGATTTTTTTATGATTGAAGGCGACTATTTGTTACATAATAGATTAGAAAAAATTATTTGTTCTTTAAAAAAAGGACAAAAAAAAGTGTTGAAAAGAAATGGTAAAGCATATGAAAAGTTTTCTGAACATGTAGGGCAGTTTCCTTTAGTAATGATTTCTCCAGCAGATAGAGATTTAATTATTGAAGGAAGCGAAACAAGACGAAAATTTATTGATGAAGTTATTTCTCAACAAGATAAAAAATATCTTCAAACCTTAATATCATACAATAAAGTAGTAAGTCAACGCAACGCACTGTTAAAGTACTTTGCTGCCAACCGAACTTTTGATGCACTAAATTTAAGTGTTTATAACGAGCAATTAGTAAGTTTAGGAAGCGTTATATATCAGAAGAGAAATGCTTTTTTAAAAGAGTTTGTACCTATTTTTAATGAAAAACATCAAGTTATATCAGGTAATAAAGAAGCTGTGAATTTAATTTACAAAAGTAAATTGCATGAGGTTTCTTTTGAAGAATTATTAGCACAAAGTTTAGAAAAAGACAAGGTGTTACAATACACTTCTGCCGGAACGCATAAAGATGATTTAAGTTTTGAAATTGAAGGATATCCTATTAAAAAATTTGGATCGCAGGGACAACAAAAAACGTATTTAATAGCTTTAAAATTAGCGCAGTTTGAATTTATTAAAAAGCAATTGCAAATAACACCTATTTTATTGTTAGATGATGTTTTTGATAAACTAGATGAACATAGAGTTTCTCATATAATATCGTTAGTTAATACCAATGAATTAGGACAAATTTTTATTACAGATACACATGCAGACAGAACTGAGGCTGTGTTAAAACAAAGTAACCAATCTTACCAAATATTTAAATTATAAACCATGGCAAAGAGAGAGAATGATAGTTTTTCTATAAAAGACCTAATGGGAACTTTTATTAAAGACAATAAGTTAGAAAGAGGTTTTCAAAAAATACATATACAAGAAGCTTGGGAAAAGTTGATGGGCGCTGGAGTTGCATCTTACACAAATGAAGTTAAATTACAAAACGGAACATTAATAGTACGTTTAAACTCTTCTGTTTTAAGAGAGGAATTGAGCTATGGTAAAGATAAAATTATCAGAATGATTAATGATGAAATGGGGGATGAATTGGTTAAAAAATTGATGCTAGTATAGTTTTAAATGCAGGTAATAAGACGCAATAGTTAATATAATTAAACAAAATAGCATAAAAAGAATTCCAAGTCCATCTTTATGTGCAATATGTGCTACAACAGCTGTAAATAAAAATAAAAATGTACCTGCGTAGCTCCAGTGTTTTAAAATAGGTGTAATATTTGGAGCTAATAATAATACAGCGGCAATACATTTTAAAATAGCTAATTGTATTCTGAAAAAATCAGGAAAACCTAAAGCTTTTATTCCTTCTATAGTATTAGTACTAAATACATAGGTGTATGAGCTAACAAATAAAAACAAACTTACTAAAGAGGTAGTAATCCAGTATAAATTTAAGGTCATAGTTTAAAGTATTTGTACAAAAAAACTCGCTACTAAGTAACGAGTTTCCAATATATTAATTTAATTAAAATCTATCTATAAAGATTTAGAACATTTCTCTACCAGAAAAATGGAAAGCACCTTCAATAGCAGCGTTTTCATCAGAATCAGATCCGTGAACAGCATTTTCTCCTATAGAAGTAGCATATAGTTTTCTAATTGTACCTTCAGCAGCTTCAGCTGGGTTAGTAGCACCAATTAAAGTTCTAAAGTCTTCTACTGCGTTATCTTTTTCTAAGATAGCAGCAACAATTGGTCCGCGAGTCATAAACTCAACTAATTCACCAAAAAATGGACGCTCGCTGTGGATTGCATAGAAAGTCTCAGCATCACGCTTAGTCATTTGAGTTTTTTTCATTGCTACAATTCTAAATCCTGCAGCGTTAATTTTTTCTAAAATAGCACCAGTGTGACCGTTTTCTACAGCGTCTGGCTTAATCATGGTAAAAGTTCTATTTGTTGCCATTGTTTAATGATATCAAAAGTTAAATTTCGCGCAAAAATACGCTTTTAAATGTTATTAACAAGTTAATTATAGCTTTGTGTAATTTCTTGTAGTAATTTTCCATTACCGTGCATTTGAATTTTTACCTTTTTTTGTTGAAAATCAAAAAGTAAAAGTCCAAAACTTTCTTGGTGTATAACCTTTTTTACTCGGTATGGATTGTGTTCTTTTTTGAAGTTTTTGTAAACATGTGTTAATCGACTAAGTAAAAATTGATAATTAGATAATTAATAGGGTTAGTTTGTAATTCAACAAAACAGATTTTATTAAATGTTTAAAAGAATATTAAATTGTATATTCGCCACTTATGGTTTTAAACAGATTTGAAGAGTTACGAACTTATCTTAGTTCCCCAAGAAATATCGTAGTAATAGGACATAAAAACCCAGATGGAGATGCTTTAGGATCTACCTTAGGTTTGAAACATTATTTAGATAAAAAAGGGCACACAACACAAGTGTTAATGCCTAATGAATATCCCGATTTTTTACACTGGTTACCAGGTTCTGAAACTGTTTACAGATTTGATAGGCAAAATAATCAAAGTGTAAAATCACTAAATAGATCAGAAATTGTTTTTCTATTAGACTTTAATGCGCTTCATAGAGTTGGTTCAGATATGCAAAATACTTTAGAAGCATATCCTAATGATTTTGCATTGATAGATCATCATCAACAACCAGATGATTTTTCATATATGTATTCAGATACTTCCATGTCTTCAACTTGTGAAATGGTGTATAATTTTATAACCATGATGGGCGACGAAGATTTACTAGATGAAAATATAGCAACTTGTTTGTATACGGGAATTATGACAGATACAGGTTCTTTTCGTTTTAGATCTACAACAAGTAAAACGCACAGAATTATAGCTAATTTAATAGATGCTGGCGCTAAAAACGATAGAATTCATAGTAATGTATTTGATGCTAATTCTTATAACAGGTTATTGTTATTAGGACAAGCTTTAAGTAATTTGCAAATTCTACCAGAATATAACACCGCATTTATTACACTTTCTCAAGAAGAGAAAAGAAAGTTTAATTATGAAAAAGGTGATACTGAAGGAGTCGTTAATTATGCGTTATCTTTAAAAGGAATTGTTTTTGCCGTTATTTTTATAGAAGATGAAGAGCAAGGAATTATAAAAATATCATTCAGGTCTAAAGGAAGTTTTTCTGTAAATCAATTTGCAAGAAAATACTTTAACGGAGGCGGTCATGATAATGCAGCAGGAGGTAGGAGTGAAGAAAGTTTAGAAGATACTATAAAAGCTTTTAAAGCGTTATTACCTACATATGAAAACGAACTTAAAAATTCGTACAATGCTTAAAAAAAGTATTCAAATAATATCGGTTTTAATGTTAGTAATTGCTTGTAAGCAACAGCAAGCACGTAGACCTAAGCAACATTCAACTTCTAACTTTTATGAAGAGGTAATAGCAGAAAATAAAAAGTTAAATGCTTTAGAAAAGGCAAGATTAGAAGCTTTTTTAAAGCAAGATACTACACAAACTTACATTGCATCATCAACAGGATTTTGGTACACATATAATGTGAAAGATACTGTAAAGACAGAAATGCCTGAGAAAAATGACATTGTAGAAATTACATTTAATATTACAGATGTTCTTGGAAATGTTATTTATCCAACCCAACAAAAAACGTATAAAGTAGATAAAGAAGATTTTATTCCAGGGCTTCAAGATGGAATAAAGTTGATGAAACAAGGTGAAACTATTACATTTGTAATTCCATCATATAGAGCTTTTGGAGTTACAGGTGATGGAAATAAAATAGGAATTAATCAACCAATTAAAAGTACCCTAACAATTAATAAATTAATAAAAAATGAAATTAACTAAGGTATCAGCTATTGCAGCTTTAGGATTATTAGTGACTTCTTGTAACAGTCAATTAAAGAAAACAAGTTCGTTAAACAACCAAATAGACTCTGTGAGTTATGCTATTGGATTAGATATGGCATCACAATTAAAAACGAACTTTGGCGACGATTTAAACAAAGATGTTTTAATTCAAGGTTATTTAGAGGGAATTGATGCAGATTCTACTTCAAACTTGTTAATCGACCAAAAAGAAATTAGAAATGTGATTATGCCTTATTTCCAAAAAGTAAGAATGGAAAAAATGCAAAAGCAACAAGAAGAAAGAGCTAAAAAAGCAGAAGCTGAATTTGGGGAGTACAAAAAAGAAAACGAAAAGTTTTTAGAAGAAAATAAAACTAAAGAAGGTGTTAAAATTACAGAGAGTGGTTTACAGTATTTAGTTTTAAAAGAAGGTACAGGTGAAAACCCAAAGGCTACAGATAAGGTAAAAGTACATTATCACGGTACATTAATTGATGGAACTGTGTTTGATTCTTCTGTAGAGAAAAATCAACCAGCTGAGTTTTTCTTAAATCAAGTAATTAAAGGTTGGACAGAAGGATTACAGTTAATGAAGCCAGGAGCAAAATATAAGTTTTTCATTCCACAAGAATTAGGTTACGGTGCAACACCAAGACCAGGAGGAAAAATTAAGCCATTTGCTACTTTAGTATTTGAAGTAGAATTATTAGAGATAAAATAATAATGGTAAAACCAATTAAATTTTTACTTGTTTTTTTGTTAGTAATATCGGCATGTAAAACCATGAAGTATCCAAACTTAGATAATGGTTTGTATGCCGATATTCAAACAAACAAAGGTGATATTTTAGTAAAGCTACATCATGGAAAAGTGCCAATGACTGTAGCTAACTTTGTATCATTAGCTGAAGGAAACAACCCTAAATTAGCAGAAGATAAACAAGGAAAACCATTTTACAATGGTACCAAGTTTCATAGAGTTATTCCTAACTTTATGATTCAAGGAGGCGATCCAACAGGTACAGGAAGAGGCAATGCTGGTTATAAGTTTGATGATGAATTTCCAATGGATGAGAATGGCGAATTTGTGTATAAACACGATGGTGCTGGAGTATTATCTATGGCAAATTCAGGTCCAAAAACTAACTCTTCACAGTTTTTTATTACACACAAAGAAACACCTTGGTTAGACGGTCGACATTCAGTATTTGGTAAAGTAGAAATTGGTCAAAATATTGTTGATAGCATTCAGCAAAACGATCTAATTAATAATATTGATATTATTAGAGTAGGTAAGGAGGCAAAAAAATTTGATGCACCTGCTGTTTTTGAATTTGAATTGTCTAACACTGAAGCTAGAGAAGCAGAATATAAGCAAAAACTTGAGATTGCAAGAGACCGATTTAAAAAAGAAATGGGTATAGATGATGCTATTAAAACACCATCTGGATTAAAAATTCTTCAATTACAAAAAGGAAGTGGTAAAGCTGTAAACCCAGCTTTGCCAACAACAGTTCATTATACATTATATGATAATGATGGAAGAAAAATAGACTCTAGTATTGATAAAAATAAACCTTTAACATTTACTATTAATAATGATCCGTTAATAGCAGGTTGGAAAGAAGGTGCTAGTAAGATGGTAGAGGGTGAAAAATCACGTTTATTTATACCAAGTTATTTAGGTTACGGCTCAATAGGCAGACCGCCTTTAATTAAACCTAATACCGATTTAATTTTTGAAATAGAAATATTAAAAGTTGGAGAATAATTTTTTAGATATACTTATTAAGAAAGACCAAGAATTATTGGTCTTTCTTAATAATTTAGGTAGTGAGAATTGGGATGCTTTTTGGTTATATATTACCAAACAGTTTAATTGGATTCCGTTATTTGTGCTTATTTTATTCTTAGTTTTTAAAAAGTTTGGAGTAAAAAAATCACTTTTTGTACTTGTGTTTATTGCAATATTAGTAGCTTTTTCAGATCAGTTTACCAATTTGATTAAGTACAGTACCGGAAGATTACGTCCATGTAACACTCCAGAATTACGCCCTTTAATACGTCAGTTTTCTTACAGACCAAGGGGTTTTAGTTTCTGGTCGGGACATGCTTCTCTATCCACTACTTTTACAGTATTTATGATGTTAACCTTAAGAAAATCTTATAAATTCATATACTTTTTAATACTATTTCCGTTAGTTTTTGGTTATAGTAGAATTTATTTAGGTGTTCATTTCCCAATTGATGTAACTTCTGGTTATATATCAGGAGTTCTTTTAGGTTTCGGGTTTTATAAACTTTTTAAGTTTTTATACGCTAAAATATTTAAAGAACAATTAGTGTAAAACTTATTGTTCTTTAATTTTAATAACATCACCCATTCTTACGAAGTAAGACATGGGTTTTATTTTTCCTATAATTTGATACTGATTAGGAATGAACTCTTTAAAGCT
This sequence comes from Tenacibaculum geojense, assembly GCF_042676005.1. Taxonomy (NCBI): domain Bacteria; kingdom Pseudomonadati; phylum Bacteroidota; class Flavobacteriia; order Flavobacteriales; family Flavobacteriaceae; genus Tenacibaculum; species Tenacibaculum geojense. The sequence continues at coordinate 26,939 of NZ_JBHTJR010000022.1, forward strand.
AGGTGTTGTAAAACTTAGTATTCCATCAGCTATTTTGGCATCTATTAATATTTTTTGCCTCTTTTGTTTAAAAGCAACTTTAAACTCAATATCCTTTTGGTTTATGTATTGGTATGGGTTTAAGACATTCACTTTTACTTGATAATTTGTGTTGGGTTTAATAATTACATTCTCTTTTAAGCTAACATGAGTTTTAGCAACTTCTTTAAAAGGCGTAACAATATTTTTAAGCTTTATGAAACTCGTATTTCTTCTTCTAACAGAATCATTATAATCTTTTTTGAAATAATTTATTTCAACACCATTATCAATTACATAATCTCTGTTGTAATTCCATAAATCATATTGGTTTTTTCTACTATTCCAAGCATTATATTCATACGGTCTTTCACCTGTGTAAAACCAATAAGTAGATGGATTTTGATAAGAGTTAGCAAAAATTGGAGTATTACCGTTTAATTTTTTTTGTAAAGCTAATGCCCAAGTTTTATTACCATGCATTTCAAACTGTTTTGGTAAAATACCATCATTTGCCATGGCAAATCGAAGAATAATTACAAAAAATACAGTTATACTAGCCAAAATTTTAAACAATTTTAGGTTCTTAGGGTTGTCAACTAAATAATGAAACGGAATTACAATTAAAGGAATAGAAATTGCTACAATCCATTGTGCTTGTGCGTGGCCTTTAAATGTTGATAAAAAGAAGAAAATAATAAACCCAAAAGTAATGTAATGCAACGCTTTAAAAAATAAATTATCTGTTTTTAAAGTTTTAAAAATGGCTTTGTAAACAACAGGGAAAGTAAAACCAATAATAGCAATGGTGTTTAATAAATGTGTTGTAGTATCAGAAAACCTGTATGATGAATTTTGTTTTCTTTCAAATAGATGGTATTTAAATGACGGATATTCATGAAGAACTTGCCAATATAAATGAGGAGTATATAATAAAACAGAGAATAAGGCTGTAAGCCATATTTTATAATCTTTAACAATTTTAAAGTTTGATAGCAAAACAAAGAAAATCACTAATACTGCTTGATATTTACTGTACATCATTCCTGCCATACTTAGTGAAAGTATTAGATAGCTAATAAAAGACTTGTCTTCTAAATATTTTTGATATCCAATTAAAAATAAAGCAATAAAAAACATTAATGGGGTATCTGGCACAGTTATAAAGCCATACACATTAAATAATGCTGTTGAAGCAGTTAAAGCAACAAATATCCACTGATTTTCATGTTTTTTAGGGTGTTTAATTAACATCCAAACTAAATAAAAGGTAACAGATAATGTAATAGCAGAGAAAAACCGAACACTAATTTCTCCTGTTGAGAAGAAAAGTTTAGATATGTAAATCCAAACAGCAACCATTGGAGGGTGATCAAAGTATCCCCAATCCATAAAATTACTATATGCCCAATAATAAGCTTCATCTGCTAAAAGCTCTGTAGTAGCACCTTGAATACAGTTTATAATAAATAATGCAATTAAAAAAGCAGGTACTAAGTGTTTGTAGTTTATTAATTTCATGCTACAAAGCTAAAAAATACCTGCTTTTTTAATTTGTTTTTGTGTAAAATAATTACACGTAAATTTTATCAATAAATTTAGAGTTTAGTAATCTTGCAACTCCCATGTAATTCGGTGTGAATTTTATTTTATCTCCAACTTTATATTTGGTGTTACCATCTTTTGTTTTATTTGTACCAATATCTATTACTAACATATCAGAAGTTACTCCAACAAAATTAATATCGCTATCACTGGTACTTATATCTTTTTTATCAACATCTAGCATACCAAAATCCAAAATTGCTTTGTAAGATGTTTTTTGAGAATCATCAGCAATTGAATTTGTAACACCAATATTTGCATTGTTTATAATGCCGTCTGGAATGTTATTTTTTTCTTCTAGTTCAATAATGTTTGCGTAAAATTCAAACGTATTGGTATAAAGATTTTTAAATGGTTTATTATTTAACGGACTTATTCCAAAAAATGCAGTTTCGCCAATTCTACAATGATTTATTTCTTTAGGAGTTTCTTTTAAGTCGATTAAAGGCAACGTTATAGATGATCCTCCTGAAATATATTTTAGTTCTGTATCAAATTTTATATTGATTAATTCTCTGTATAAAGATAATTGTATAAGCTTGTCATAAGTAGGTTCTACACCATACATACAACCTAAATTAGAACCAATACCTATTACCTCAATATAATCTAACGTAAAAACCTCTTTATAAAAATTGATGATATTATCTCTCTTAACTCCTTCACGTAGCTCACCCAATTCAACCATTATGATAATGTGGTGCTTTTTATTTTGGTTTTTTGCAGCCTTATTTAAAGCTTTAATGGTGGTTAATGAACTATTTAGTGAAACATCTGCATATTTTACAACTTCATCAGCATACAAGGCAGCAGGAGGTTTGATATAAATTGTTTTTAAATTTGGGTTTACCGCGCGTAAATTTTTTAAGCTAGTTAACCTAGAGTCACCTACAGAAGCAATGTTTTTAATAACATCTTCTGTTAAAATATGATTAAGAAAAGCTTTGTCACCAGAAAACACTTTGGTTACTAAGCTCCATTCAATTTTATTTTCTTTAAAGAAACTGCTTAATTGTTTAATGTTATTTTTAATTCTTTCAGAATGAATAACCAATTCAGCCATATATTAACTATCTTGTTCTAACAAATATTTTTCTTTGTATTGTGCTTTTTTTAGTTGCTCTCTTTTTGCTATAGATGGTTTGGTATATTGTTTACGATCTCGTATTTCTTGTAACACTTTTGTATTACGGTATTTTCTTCGGTATCTTTTTAAGGCTCTATCAATATTTTCACCTTCTTTTACGGGTATTATAAGCATATGTTTTATTTTAAATTAATAAATATTTTATCCTAAATACGTTTTTAAAACACGCATTTTAGACCTGTTTTTTAATCTTCTTAGCGCTTTTTCTTTTATTTGTCTTACACGTTCACGTGTTAAGTCGAATACTTCTCCAATTTCAGATAAACTCATGGCAGTACTATTCCCAAGGCCGTAATAAAGCTTCACAACATCAGCCTCTCTTGGAGGTAAAGTACCTAAGGTTCTATCTATTTCTATTTGTAAAGATTCGTTAAGTAATTTTCCGTCTGGTTTTGGAGATTCACCAACGTTTAAAACATCGTATAAATTGGAAGTTTCACCTTCTTTTAAAGGTGCATCCATAGATAAATGTCGACCTGAATTTTTCATAGTGTTTTTAACATCTGAAACAGTCATGTCTAACGCTCCAGCTATTTCTTCAGGAGTAGGCATTCGTTGATTATCTTGTTCTAACCTGGCTGCTACTTTGTTGATTTTGTTAAGGCTTCCGATTTTGTTTAAAGGTAATCTAACTACTCTGGCTTGCTCAGATAAGGCTTGTAATATGGATTGGCGTATCCACCAAACGGCGTATGAGATAAATTTAAAACCTCTTGTTTCATCAAAACGCTTAGCAGCTTTTACAAGTCCAATGTTTCCTTCGTTAATTAAATCTGATAGCTTTAAACCTTGATTTTGATATTGTTTAGCAACAGAAACCACAAAACGTAAGTTGGCACCTACTAAGGTGTCTAAAGCACGTTGGTCTCCCTTTTTAATACGTTGTGTTAGTTCTACTTCTTCTTCAGCAGTCACTAATCCAATTTTACCAATATCTTGTAAATACTTGTCTAAAGATCTAGTTTCTCTGTTGGTAACCTGTTTTGTAATTTTTAATTGCCTCATATGTTATCCTTTTTTAAACGCATTTCTAAGTAAGGGGTTGTAAATCCGAGTTTTTTATAAAGATGTTGAGCCGGATTATCTTTCTCAACATGCAATGCTATATCGCCATTTGTGTTTTGTATAGCATGTTTTATAATGGTTTTGCCTAAACCTTGACCTCTATAATCTTTGTGTGTAGCTACATAAACTAAAATATTTTCAGGTATGTATTCATCCATCCCTGTTTTGTTAATAACAACGGAAGCTACTATGGTGTTGTCTTTTTCAGCAGTAAAAACATAACCACCTAAACCGGTTCTTTCTTTAGCTGCATAATTTATAGCTTTTGTTATTGCTGATTTACTGTCACCATATTCATCTAAATGTTGATATAAAAAATTAGTTACACGTTCAATTTGTAAAGGTGTAATTCTGTTAAAGGCGTCAAATGTTGTTATTTTCATATGTTAAATAAATAAATGACAATCATCACAGTTTTTTATTTCTCCATAGTAAGTTTCTCTGTACTTATGTAAAGTTTTAATTGGAACCCCAAATAAATATTTTTTGATGTAAGTTACTTTTGTGATTAATTTTCCCATTTGTGGAGTGAATCTTTTTTCAGTTTTAGTTTGTCTTTTGATATAAATAAGTTTCATAAGTGTACAAGCAGTTAAGCGAATGCGGTAAAAACCGATTCGAAATTGATAAAAATGTGTAATAATAGGTTAGCCAGTATTACATCAATAATACTAGTTAAAGGGATATTAAATAAAGGTGGGATATGAATACTTATTGCCCTGGCGGCACAAACTTGTTAGATTGATTTCTGAATACAGAAAAATAAAAGGTTAATACTCTTTGGTTTTTTTTATTGTGAGTTTTAAATATCATATAGGGACAAAGATACTGATTTTTTGAGTATTATGCAAAAATGTCAGTTGTCAGTTTTTAAATAGCATAAAAAATCCCAAGTAATTTACTTGGGATTTTTTTGATTATTCGTCTATTTCAGTTCTAGTTTCAGAGGGTTTTTCGCCTTTTTCAATTTTAATGGTAAGTTGATTTGTAGAATCATCTAAATCCATAAATATAGCGTCTCCTTCATCTAGTTTGGCATTTACTATTTCTTCTGCTAAAGCATCCTCTATATATTTTTGAATAGCTCTTTTTAAAGGTCTGGCTCCATATTGTTTGTCAAATCCTTTATCAGCAATATAGTCTTTTGCTTTTTCTGTTAAATTTAGGTGATAACCTAAATCTGAAATACGAGTTAATAATTTTTTTAACTCAATATCAATAATACTATGAATATGCTCTCTTTCTAATGCGTTAAAGATGATGACATCATCAATACGATTTAAGAATTCAGGGGCAAAAGATTTCTTTAAAGCACCTTCAATAATACTTTTAGCATGAGCGTCTTCTTGTTCTTTTTTAGCTGCAGTACCAAAACCTACTCCGCCACCAAAATCTTTTAATTTACGAACTCCTATATTTGAAGTCATGATAATAATGGTGTTTCTAAAGTCTATTTTTCTACCTAAGCTATCAGTAATGTGACCGTCATCTAATACCTGAAGTAACATGTTGAAAACATCAGGATGCGCTTTTTCAATCTCGTCTAATAAAATTACAGAATATGGTTTGCGTCTAACTTTTTCTGTTAATTGTCCACCTTCTTCATAACCAACATATCCTGGAGGAGCACCAATTAATCTTGAAATGGCGAATTTCTCCATATATTCACTCATATCAATTCTGATTAGAGAATCTTCAGAGTCAAATAGCTCACGAGCTAAAACTTTTGCTAATTGCGTTTTACCAACACCAGTAGAACCTAAAAAGATAAATGAACCAATAGGTTTGTTTGGGTCTTTTAATCCAACACGGTTTCTTTGAATGGCTTTAACAACTTTAGTAACTGCTTCATCTTGCCCAATTACTTTACCTTTAATTAAGTTAGGTAATTCCGCTAAACGATGACTTTCAGCTTCAGCAACTCTATTTACAGGGATACCAGTCATCATAGATACAACTTCAGCTACATTATCTTCTGTTACGGTTTCTCTGTGTAATTTAGAATCTTCTTCCCATTGTTTTTGGGCTGATTCTAAAGCAGCCTCCATGTTTTTTTCATCATCTCTAAGCTTAGCTGCTTCTTCATATTTTTGTCCGCTTACAGCTTTTGTTTTACGGTTTCTTATCTCTTCTAACTTAGCTTCGATACTTAAAACTTGTTGCGGTACCACAATATTTGTAATATGAATGCGAGATCCTGCTTCATCTAATGCATCAATAGCTTTGTCTGGTAAAAAACGATCAGTCATATAACGGTTCGTTAATTTCACACATGCCTCAATAGCTTCATCAGTAAATTCAACATTGTGATGAACTTCGTACTTACCTTTAATGTTATGTAAAATTTGAATGGTTTCTTCAACAGTAGTTGGATCTACCATTACTTTTTGAAAACGACGTTCTAAAGCGCCATCTTTTTCAATATTGGTTCTGTACTCATCTAGCGTAGTAGCACCAATACACTGAATTTCACCTCTTGCTAAGGCAGGTTTTAGCATGTTAGAAGCATCTAAGGAGCCTGTAGCTCCTCCAGCTCCAACTATTGTATGAATTTCATCAATAAAAAGAATAATGTCATCATTCTTCTCTAACTCATTCATTAAAGCTTTCATACGTTCTTCAAACTGCCCACGATATTTTGTTCCAGCAACTAAACTTGCTAAGTCTAAAGAAATAATTCTTTTATCAAATAAAATTCTTGAAACTTTACGGTTTACAATACGTAATGCTAAACCTTCGGCAATGGCAGATTTACCAACACCAGGTTCACCAATTAACATTGGGTTGTTTTTTTTACGTCTGCTTAAAATTTGTGAAACGCGTTCTATTTCTTTTTGTCTACCCACAACTGGGTCTAATTTACCAGTTTCAGCAAGAGCAGTTAAATCACGCCCAAAATTATCTAATACAGGAGTTTTAGATTTTTTAGCTTGTTTACTGCGTTGAGGTTGCTCAAACGGATTTCTTTTGTCGTCTTCAAACTCGTCGCCTGAAGCTTCTGAGACCGGATTAATATTCAGGTCATCATCATCTAAATGTAATTCTTTGTACATAGCTTTTACTTGATCGTAATCTACATCGTATTTTTGTAATAACTTAGTGGTAGGGTCATTTTCGTTACGTAAAATACATAACAACAAATGCGCACTATCTATAGCGTCACTTTGATAAAGTTTTGCTTCTAAAAAAGTTGTTTTAATTGCTTTTTCAGCTTGACGTGTTAAGTGTAAACTTCTTGAGGTTTTAACTTCTAATGTAGGTGTACTTGGGTTTAACCTTTCCAATTTATTTCTAACAAGATTTAAATCAACATCAAAAGAATTTAAAATATCAATAGCTTTTCCGTCTGCTCTCTTAATTAATCCTAATAACAGATGCTCAGTACCAATAAAGTCATGGCCTAGTCGAAGTGCCTCTTCTTTACTTAAGGTAATTACATCTCGTACTTCTGGTGAAAAATTATCGTCCATATGCTTATTATCTATCTGTCTGTGTAAATTTAATGAGAATTTTATAAAAAATTGCAAAAAGAATGCCAGTTAATTCATCTGACAGGTTGTCTTAACATAAAAATAGCATAAACTACGATAACTGTTAAGAAAGGTTAAAGATTGTTAATAACTGATTTAAATAAATAAGTATTAATTTTTGGAGTTGTTGTTGAAAATGATATCTTGCAATGTTTTAAACAACGACGCACATGTGCGGTTAATGAAGTGAATTTTATGCTGCATAGGATTCACTTTTTTAACGAAAATAAATAGTAAATAAAATAAAAAAGGTTTATGGCAGACGGTGAAAAGTTGATTCCAATTAATATTGAAGAGCAAATGAAATCTGCGTACATCGATTATTCGATGTCGGTAATTGTGTCTAGAGCATTACCAGATGTACGTGATGGATTAAAACCCGTGCACCGAAGAGTTTTATACGGTATGCACGAGTTAGGAATTAAATCAACAGGAGCCTATAAAAAATCAGCAAGAGTAGTAGGAGAAGTATTAGGTAAATACCACCCGCACGGAGATACATCTGTATATGATTCTATGGTGCGTATGGCACAAGATTGGAGTGTACGATACATGATGGTTGATGGGCAAGGTAACTTTGGATCGATTGATGGTGATAGCCCTGCTGCAATGCGTTATACAGAGGTTAGAATGCAAAAAATATCAGAAGAAATGCTTTCTGATATTGAGAAAAATACAGTTGATCACAAGTTAAACTTTGATGATACTCTCGAAGAGCCTACAGTACTTCCTACAAGAATTCCTAACTTATTAGTTAATGGTGCTTCTGGTATTGCCGTAGGTATGGCAACTAATATGGCGCCTCACAACTTAACAGAGGTAATTAATGGTACGATAGCGTACATTGACAATCGTGAAATAGAGATTGACGAGTTAATGCAACACGTGAAGGCTCCAGATTTTCCAACAGGGGGAATTATTTATGGTTATGATGGTGTAAGAGATGCTTTTCATACAGGTAGAGGACGTATAGTAATGCGTGCTAAAGCTACTATTGAAGAGGTGAAAGGTAGAGAATGTATCATTGTAACGGAAATTCCTTACCAGGTTAATAAAGCAGAAATGATTAAAAAGACTGCTGATTTAGTTAACGATAAAAAGTTAGAAGGAATTGCGAGTATTCGTGATGAATCTGACCGTAAGGGAATGCGTGTTGTTTACATTTTAAAGAGAGACGCAGTACCAAATGTAGTTTTAAATAAACTATTTAAGTACACGCAATTGCAGTCTTCTTTTAGTGTTAATAATATTGCTTTAGTTAATGGCCGTCCAGAACAATTAAACTTAAAGCAGTTAATTCATCATTTTGTAGATCATCGTCATGAAGTAATAGTTCGAAGAACAAAGTTTGAGTTAGAAAAAGCAGAAGCTAGAGCTCATATTTTAGAAGGATTAATCATTGCTTCTGATAATATTGATGAAGTAATTGCTATCATTCGTGGTTCAGCCAATGCAGATGAAGCTCGTGAGAAATTGATAGAACGTTTTGAGTTATCTGAAATTCAAGCACGTGCTATTGTTGAAATGCGTTTACGTCAGCTAACAGGACTAGAACAAGATAAGTTACGTGCTGAATATGATGAAATCATCAAAACCATTGCTGATTTAAAAGATATTTTGGCTAATGAGCCAAGAAGATATGACATAATTAAAGAGGAGTTAACTTTAATTAGAGATAAATACGGAGATGAGCGTCGTTCAGCAATTGAGTATGCTGGAGGAGATATGCGTATTGAAGATATGATACCTAACACTAAAGTGGTAGTAACAATATCTAATGCAGGATATCTAAAGCGTACTAATTTAGACGAATATAAAGTACAGAGTAGAGGTGGTAGAGGTCAAAAAGGAGCAACTACCAGAAATGAAGATTTCTTAGAACATTTATTTGTTGGAACTAACCATCAATACATGTTATTCTTTACTCAAAAAGGAAAAGTATTCTGGATGCGTGTATTTGAAGTTCCTGAAGGCGGGAAAAATTCAAAAGGTAGAGCTATTCAAAATCTTATCAATATAGAACAGGATGATAAGGTAAAAGCATTTTTATTAACAGAAGACCTAAAAGACGAAGATTACATTAATAACCATTATGTAATTATGGCTACTAAAAAAGGTAAAGTTAAAAAAACACCTTTAGAGCAATATTCTCGTCCAAGAGCTAATGGTATTAATGCAATAACAATCAAAGAAAACGATGAATTGTTAGAAGCAAAATTAACAACTGGCGATAGTCAGGTTATGTTAGCACTACAATCTGGTAAAGCAATTCGATTTGAAGAAGAGAAAACCAGACCAATGGGAAGAACAGCATCTGGTGTAAGAGGTATTACTTTACAACACGAAGATGATGAGGTTGTAGGTATGGTAGCTGTTAATGATATGGAAAGTAATATCTTAGTTGTTTCTGAAAAAGGGTACGGAAAACGTTCTAAATTAGAAGATTATCGTATTACCAACCGTGGAGGTAAAGGTGTAAAAACATTGAATATCTCAGAAAAAACAGGTAACTTGGTTGCTATTAAGAATGTTGATGATTCTAACGATTTAATGATTATTAATAAATCTGGAATTACCATTCGTATGGCAGTAGAAGAGTTACGTGTAATGGGGCGTGCAACGCAAGGTGTTAGATTAATTAATATAAAAGATAATGATAGTATTGCAGCCGTAGCAAAAGTTATACACGAAGAAGAGGAAGAAGAAAATGGCACGGAAATTGAAAATACATCAAACGAGAATTAGTATAACAAATCAATAATTAATAGTTTTTAAAATGAGAAAACAAGTTTTAGCGCTTTCTTTAGGTTTATTAGCCGTAAGTTCTTTTGCTCAGAAAAAAGAATTAAAAGAAGCAGAAAAAGCACTTAAAAATAACGATTTTGCTTCGGCAATATCAGTTTTAAACTCTGCAGAAAGCCTAATAGCTGATGCAGATGATAAATATAAGTCTAAATATTACTTCTTAAAAGGACAAGCTTTAGCAGGTAAAAAAGACTATGCTGCTGCTGCTTCAGCTTTTAATGAGTTATTTGATTTTGAAAAGAAAGTAGGTAACAAACGTTACACGTCAGATGCAGAGCCTATTTTAAATAAAATGGTGCAAGCGGTATCTACTCAAGCAGTAGATGAGTATAATAATAAAAAAGATTATGCAGCAGCTGCTAAGAACTTTTATTTAACTTATAAATTAAGCCCAAGAGATACGTCTTTTGCTTTTAATGCAGCAGTAAGTGCTACTCAAGCAAAGGATTATGATAGTGCTCTTAAATACTATAAAGAACTTAGAGAAATAGGTTATACTGGTATTGAAACACAATATTTGGCAACAAGTAAAGCTAGTGGACAAGAAGAAGCCTTTCCTTCTGAAAGCCAGAGAGACTTGATGGTAAAATCTGGTCAATACTTGAAGCCTAAAAACAATGTTTCTGAAAGTAAAACGGCAACTATTGTTAAAAACATCGCTTTAATTCTTAAAGAGCAAGGTAAAACTGATGAAGCTATTGAAGCTTTAGCTGAAGCAAGAAAAGCGAATCCAAAAGATTTAAATTTATTACTAAACGAAGCTGATATGTACATTAAGCTTGGTAAAATGGATAAGTTTGGTACATTAATGGCAGAGGCAGTAGCTTTAGACCCAAACAATCCAACTTTATATTATAATTTAGGTGTAGTAAACTTTAATCAAGGTAGAGTAGAAGAGGCTAAAGGGTATTATAAAAAAGCGATTGAGTTAAAGCCAGACTATGGTGATGCATATATGAATTTAGCAGTAGCAGTATTAGATCAAGATAAAGCTATTGTTGAAGAAATGAATAAAAATTTATCGAATTTTAAAAAATACGATGAATTGGCATTAAAACAAAAAGAGGTTTACAAAGAAGCATTACCTTATTTAGAAAAAGCTGATAGTTTAAATAGAAATATTGATACGGTAAGAACCTTAATGAATATTTATGAAGTTGTAGAAATGGCTGGTAAAGCAAGAGAGTTTAGAGAAATCTATAAATCTATGCAATAAAAAGTTTATTCATAAATTATAAAAAAAACTCCGAAACTGATAGGTTTCGGAGTTTTTTTTATATCATCTTCTTGATTACTCTAAGTTTGTGAGAGTGTTGTTGTGTGTCTACATTATAAATTCCACTATGGTCTAGTTTGTCAATTCTAACTTTTCCGTGTGCATGTATAATGTTATAATCATTCATAATAATGCCTACATGTGTAATTACACCTTCCTCATTATCAAAAAAGGCTAAATCACCTGGTTCACTTTCTTCAATAAAACTTAAAACATCACCCTGTGTAGCTTGTTGCTTAGCATCTCTTAATAAATGATGACCACATAGTTTATAAACGGTTTGGGTAAATCCGGAACAATCAATACCAAAAGGAGTTTTACCTCCCCATAGATAAGGAACATTTAAAAACATAAAAGCAGTTTCTACAATAGCTGCTTTATTCATTTTTTTAGTATTTACCTTTCCTTCATACAAATAATTAGTATGATTAATGTGTAATTTTGAATTTTGATAAAATGGTAAATGAGCACCTAACGGAATGGTAGTTAATTGATTGTTATTATCCGTAATAAAATCAATCAATTCGCCAGCGTAATACTTTTCTTGCGCATTTAAATCACCAAAAACGTTTTCGGAAATGGTTACGTATTGTTTATTATCAATAAACCCTTCATATCCGTCATAGGCTAATTTTATTTTACTCCATTTTTTGTCTTTTTCAATAACTTCAAAATGTTCACCAAACACAAGTTGATTTACCATTTCTGAAGCATCAGAAGGTTCAATACGAAGAGGAACAATACTAAGATTACAAATTCCGTACAATATACTTACTTTTTAAAATTATATTTTCTCGATTACCATAGCACTAGCACCACCACCACCGTTACAAATACCAGCAGCGCCAATTTTAGCGTTGTTTTGTTTTAAAATAGAGGTAAGTGCAATAATAATTCGTGCTCCAGAGACCCCTAATGGATGACCAAGAGAAACAGCACCACCGTTTACATTTACTTTATCAGCAGATAAACCTAAAATTTTCATATTAGCTAGTCCAACAACAGAAAAAGCTTCATTTAATTCAAAATAATCAACATCATCAATAGAAACACCAGCTTTAGCTAATGCTTTTGGTAATGCTTTTGCTGGAGCTGTTGTAAACCATTTAGGTTCATGTGCAGCATCTGCATATCCTTTAATTTTAGCTAAAGGAGTAATACCTAATTCAGCAGCTTTATCGGCAGACATTAATACTAAAGCAGCACCACCATCATTAATAGTAGAGGCGTTAGCAGCTGTAACCGTTCCTTCTTTGGTAAAAGCAGCACGTAAAGCTGGTATTTTTTCCATTTTTACGTTTTTATATTCTTCATCTTCAGCAAAAATAACAGGTTCACCTCTACGTTGTGGAATTTCAACAGGAACTACTTCATCAGCAAATTTACCTTCACTCCATGCTTTAGCAGATCTATTGTATGATTCAATAGCAAAAGCATCTTGATCTTCTCTAGAAAATTCATATTCAACAGCACATTCATCAGCACATACCCCCATGGCTACTTGTTCGTAAGCATCTACTAAACCATCTTTTTGCATTCCGTCTTCCATTTTTACAGGACCGAATTTTGTAGCAGAGCGAGCGTGTTGGTAATGTGGTATCATACTCATGTTTTCCATACCTCCGGCAACAACAATTTCAGTATCTCCTAATGCAATACTTTGTGCTGCAAGCATAATAGACTTCATACCTGAAGAACATACTTTATTTACCGTAGTACAAGGTACAGTATCTGGGATACCGGCAAAAATTGCTGCTTGACGTGCAGGTGCTTGACCTAATCCAGCAGAAACTACATTTCCCATAAATACTTCTTCTACTTTGCTAGGGTCTAAATTTATTTTATCTAAAGCTCCTTTAATAGCAATGGCTCCTAATTTAGGAGCAGGGACTGTTGACAAGCTCCCTAAAAAACTTCCTATTGGAGTTCTTGCTACTGAGGCAATTACTACTTCTTTCATATGAGTGTTTGTTTGTTTTGGTTTACTATCTTGCGAAAATAACCATTTTAAAGCAAGTACTCAAATAATTGCAAAAGGTTATATTTACATATTCAAATAAAAAAAATGAGTAAAATTATCAATCAACTATATAAAAATAACGCCAGTATTTACAAGGTAGTCTTGTTTTTAATAACTACGATTGCTATTGTCTATCTTTTTCCTAAAGGAGGTCAGTTTAAATACGATTTTACACAAGGTAAACCTTGGCAGTATGATAATTTATATGCTCCTTTTGATTTTGCTATTCAAAAAACCACTGAAGAACTTAGTCAAGAAAAAGAACAAATAGAGAAAGCAGCCAAAAAATATTTTGTTTTAGATGATGCAATAGCTAAAAATGTTAGTGAAAATTTTACTACGCAAATGAATTTATTATTTCCCTCAGATAGCTTATCTAAGAAAGAAATAAACAAATTAATAAAACAAGGTGAAAATTTAATTAAAAGTATCTATAATACTGGTTTTATAGATGAAGTAAGTAGCGCTAAATTACCTAGTAATTCATATAGTATTTTGTTGCGAAAAGGAAATGCAATTGAAGAAGTATCAGTATCAAAAATAACAAGGTCAAATCAAATTTTACCATTAATTACAGAAGCTATATCTGGAATTAGAAGTGAGTTTGGAAGAAATTACACTTTTAATTTACTTTCTGAAATTTTACAGCCTAACATTAAGTTTGATGCCGATTTAACTCAAAAAGAATTAAATGAAGCTTTAAATAGCAGGTCGTTAACCAAAGGTAAGATATCAAAAGATGAGTTGATTATTTTAAAAGGAGATATTGTAGAGGGAACCAGTTTTAATGTGCTTAAATCATATCAAGAAGCTTCAAAATCTCAAATATGGACACAATCTAACTACAATTGGATAGTTTTTGGTTACACTGTATTAGTGGCTTTAGCTTTACTGATGTTATTGTTGTTTTTAAAACAATACAGAGTAGCTATTTTTAATGATAATAACAAGGTAACCTTTATCTTTTTTAATATGATTTTGATGATTTTGGTTCAAACCTTAGTTGTTAAATATAATTCAGAGTTTTTATATGTAGTTCCACTTGCAATTTTACCGATTGTTTTAAAAGCCTTTTTTGATGCTCGTTTAGGTTTATTCACACACGTTCTGACAATTTTATTATTAGGATTTATTGTACCTAATAGTTTTGAGTTTATTTATTTACATATAATTGCTGGTATTATTACCGTTTTAACGGTTTCTGAGCTATATAAGAGGGCAAATTTATTTATATCTATAGGTCAGGTTACTTTAATTTATATGATTACGTATTTTGCTTTTTCTATTATAAAGGAAGGAAATGTAGGGAAAATAAATGGTACTTATTTTGGGTTGTTTGCTATTAACGGTTTATTATCATTTTTAGCCGTTTTCTTTATTTACATATATGAAAAGATTTTCAAGTTAGTTTCAGATGTAACATTGTTAGAGCTTTCAAATACTAACTCAAAACTATTACGAGAGTTAAATGAAAAAGCTCCAGGTACTTTTCAGCATTCAATGCAGGTAGCTAATTTAGCAGAGGCAGCCGCGAATGAAATTGGAGCAAACTCAATGTTGGTAAGAACAGGAGCTTTGTATCATGATATTGGTAAGATGAGTAATCCAATGTATTTTACAGAAAATCAATCAACAGGTGTAAACCCTCATGATGATTTAGCTGCTAAAGATAGTGCTCGTATTATTTTAGATCATGTTATTAACGGTATAGAAATAGCTAAAAAATATAATTTACCAGATCGTATTATAGATTTTATAAGAACACATCACGGAACAAGTGTAGTTTATTATTTTTATAAAAAAGAAGAAGCTGTAAATCCTAATGTTAGTATTAAAAAGTTTCAATACCAAGGTCCGATACCTTTTTCTAAAGAAACAGCAATTTTAATGATCTGTGATGCGGCTGAAGCAGCTTCTAAAAGTTTAAAAAAGCCAACAGCTCAGGCAATCGATGAATTAATAGATAAGATTGTAGAGAAGCAAAAAAACGATAATCAGTTTATAAATTCAGATATTACCTTTAGGGAGATAGAAAAAATAAAAAAAGTTATTAAAGGTAAGTTGATGAATATCTATCATTTACGAGTTGAGTATCCAGAATAATTAAAATTTTTGTAAAAAATACTTGTGAAATATGAATTCTCGTGTTACATTTGCACTCGCAATTTTTAATTCACATTTCTACAAAGAAATACAGAATTAAGGAGAGGTGGCAGAGTGGTAATGCAGCAGCCTGCTAAGCTGTCATCGTTTTTCGATGCCCGGGTTCGAATCCCGGTCTCTCCGCAAAAAATTGTAAAGATGATGACATCAATCGGGGTGTAGCGTAGCCCGGTCATCGCGCTTGGTTTGGGACCAAGAGGTCGCAGGTTCGAATCCTGCCACCCCGACGAAAATCAATGGTCGCGTAGCTCAGCTGGATAGAGCATCTGCCTTCTAAGCAGACGGTCACAGGTTCGAATCCTGTCGCGATCACAATAAGCCTTACTATTTTAGTAAGGCTTTTTTGTTGTTTAAATATTAATAATACCACTGATTATCAGTCTCTTATATCCGTTTTCTTGTTCTGGGAAAATCTTCAAATTTTATTTTTTTTGAAAAAAATTGATGTTATGTAAATCTAATTTATATTTTTGTTTTCGACGAAATTAAGCGAAATTAAGCGAAATTAAACGAAAAGTTAGGCAGAATTTAGGCAGAAAAAAAATGCCTAAAATTTATTTATAAATTGAGATGAAGGGAAAGATTTATTTAGATACCCGAAAGGATCAAGAATTAAAAGGAGGATTTTATCCTCTAAAAGTAGAATTAACAGGTTTGGGTAAACAGAAACGGTTTTCATTAAAAATGAAATTTCAAAAACAAGAATGGGATTTTTTAAAACAAGAACCAGGTCTAAATAAAACAAAGCAACTAGTTGTAAGAAAAAAGAAGAGTTTATTAGATAGCCTTCTATTACAATCTTTAGATGATGTAAATATTGACTATGATTATATCAAATCCAAATTATTGGGTAATCATAATAAAATAAATAGTACAAGTACAAAAATTGACTTTATAGAAATTGGGTATGATTTAGCTAATGAACTAAAAAAGATCAAAAACAGTAAAGGAATTTTTAAAGAAGGAAATGCAAAGGTTTACGAAAATGTATTAAATCAATTTAAAAAATTTAAACCTTCAGTACTCTTGAATGAATTAGATTATGAAACATTAGTTCAATTTAAAAATGAACAGTTAATTGCAGGTAATAAAAAAAATACTGTACATAGTTATCTAAGAACATTAAGGGCTATATATAATGAAGCTTTAAGAAGAGCTAAGTTAAAATTAGATCATTCTCCTTTTGAGGGAGTATTTAAAGATATTCATGTAAAGAAAAATAGAACCAAAAAGAGAAATATATCGAAAGAAGCAATTAGGATTCTTGAAAGTTTGAATAATAATTTAGCCAATGGTCAACAAAAAGCTGTAGATTTATTTTTACTACAATTTTATTTTGGAGGTCAAGATTTGGTCGACATCTTTTATTTAGAGAAAAGTCAAATATCTAATTCTAACAGGGTATATTTTACAAGAGGTAAGTTAGATGATGGAGGATATGAATTTGATCTGAATATATTTACTAAAACAAAGTTCTTGTTAAATAAATATAGGGGAGAGGATGATACATTTTACTTCCCATGGCGAAAAGATCCTAAAGGTTATATAACTTTTAGAAGTCGATTAAACAGAGATCTGAAACTCATACAATATAATTACAATGAACATATTTCAAGAATTGAAAAATTAAATGGAAAAACTTATCACAAATTAGAAGTATTACCTTTAAGTGGAAATATAACGACAAAAGTTGCTCGCCATACTTTTGCTACAATTGGATCTAGGTTATATGTTGAGCCTGATTTATTAAGAGCTTTAATGGGACATGAAAGAGATGATGTTGATACTATTTATAAAGATGTTTACCCTGAGGAAGAAAGAGATTATCATCATAAAATGATTATTGATACTAAAGATATTCAGGTTTCTAAAATGTATGTTTATAATTTAGAGTTTTTTAATGAAAATAAAGTTAGAAGTTGGAAGTATAAATACTTTCAAAGTATACCAACCGAACAAGAATTAGAAGATAACTTAACATTTAAAAAATATACAAAACCAAGATTTTTTAAGGAGATATTTTTGATTGAAAAGTAATCTTTAAAAAGTATTTTCTTTTCTTAAAAAAAGGAATGAAAAGTAAAAAACCTTGTATCAGTATTTTATTTTTACTAGTTCGTTTTTTTTCGTTTAATTTCGTTTTTTTAGAAAAAATAATATCTATATTAGCATAAAAAAAGAAAACATAAAGTTGCTATGCTTACATTTTAAAGAATACCTAATTTTAATGTTACAATTAGGGTTTTCCCTAAATTTTTGTTCGGTATAGTTTTTCTAGTTGTTATCAATTAAGTTTGTACTTACAGAAAAACATTCAAAAAATTAAGTCTTAGCTTACTAAAAACTATTTTGATACTTTATATATTTACTCGGTTAAATTAAACGAATAAATTATGAAAAAAGTATTATTGTTATTAGTTGGACTATCATGTTTTTTATTTACAAGTTGTGAAGACTTGACTGAAGATTTAACAGAAGAAATAAAAGAACAAAACATTGAAAACCAATCATGGCTCACAGATCCAGACGACGACGGAACTGGGGATGGACAACAACAGGAAACAGGACGTTAGAAATAACAAATTCAAAGCAATATTCTTTGGCATAGTAGCCTTTTTTATAGTTACTATGTCTCTTTTTCAGGTTTTCTTTGATAGGTACAGTCCTGAATATTTAGCCCACTACGATACTTATCAACAAATAATTGACAACAGAGATTTTAAACAAGATTCTCTCTTAAATGAATTAGGTAATACACTAACTGTAAAAGAATATAAAGAAGAAAGATCTAAAGCTTGGACAGCCTCAAAGAAGGAGTTAGGTATTTACACAAAAAAGAAAAAAGAATTAGCTGCTGAACACTCTTTTAGAGGAAGATCTAATTTTAAATTTTGGATTTTTCAATTTGGCTTAATTCTATTGGGCTTTTATTTTTCAGTAAAATCGTTAGTAGATGATTTAAAAAGAAAGATTAAAACAGGGCATGAGTTAATTTCAATTGTTGGAATATCTATTTCTTTGTTATGGTTTTACCATTTAATTTTTCAAACTGCTAAAGACTTCTACACAGAAACATACTTATTTGCAAAATTTTTAGCTGCATTGGCTGTAGGATTTTTTATTTCAAGATTAATAAAATACTACGTTTTAAAAACTGGTATCATTCAATCTTTAATTGATTTAATTATTAGAATTAAAAAGGTTCACTATAAAGAAATGGTTATTAAAGCCCTTTATGCTGAAAAATATGATAGATCAATAGATTCAATAGAAACAGTTAAAAATCAAACTGAAAGGTTTGATCAAGATGTTAAAGAAACTATCAAAAACATTATATAGTTAAATAACATTACCATTGTAAAAAGTCCCCTCCTGAAAAATGAAATTGTTTAAAAAGTTAGTTAACTCTAAAAAGATAAAGATAGATGAAGAACAGAAAAAAGTTCTTCTTGAAGAAAGTACTATTAGTGAAGCAGAAAAAGCATTAGAAAAATTAAAAGAGGAGGAAGAAGAAGTAAGAAATCAAGTAAAATCAAACCTCAAAGAAATATTTAAAGATTTACCTATTTTACTTTAAAAACTCTTTATTTCTCTCAAGTAAACTTTTTATTTTCTCTATTTCAGATGAAAGAGTGTTGTATCGATCTATATTTTCAACAGTATTAATTGCTTCAATAAGAAATTCTAACTCTCCTGATTTTTTAATTTCCTTAATGTTAATGGTAATAAAAGATATCATTTCCTCCAAGCTTACCTTAACCCCATCTTTAAACAAAAATAAACCTGATCTATTTCGGTTTTGTTCGTTTTGTTCGCTTTTTATGTGGTTTAAGATTTTCTCTTTTCGTTGATCTGACAAAGTTTTTCTACTTACAGCCATTCTAAAAGTATCACCAGTTACATTGATTATTTTTCCTAAATCACTGTATGTTAACTCTTTCTCTTTTTTGTATTTTATGACTTTATCGTAAAAATCTTCCATTAATTAATATTTTAAGGATAACATAAGACTAATTAAATATTTCGTTTTTGTTCGTTTAAAACGAAAATAGTTCGTATATTTGCTTTCGGATATGAACAAATATAGTAAAAACATATAATTTACTATTATAATTAGGTCAAAATATAATGTCATTAACCAAACAACTTAATTCAGAGAATATTGTTCAGGCTTTACTAAAAGAAGGTCTAGTTTTAATAAAAAAAACAGATCTACAAGAAATGATTACAAATATAAATCTAAGCAATAGAGTAGATCACAGGAAAAAATATATTACTTCAAAAGAAGCCGTAGCTATGTTCGGAATAACAAACTATTGGCTAAAAAAACAAAGAGAATGTGAAGATTCTCTTTTAGTTTGTATTTCTGGCGAACACAATAATTCAGCATGGAAATATCAAATTCAATCTATTGAAAAAGAACTAAATAGGTTGTCTGCGTAAATTATAAAACCAAAGGTCAAGAAATAAACAATACCAAAGGATAAGTAATACTTATCAATAAAGTAACCCACATTCGAGTTCATTTAGAACATTTAATTTTTTGACCTTTATTAAAGTGTTTGTGGGTTGCTTTTTAAAACGAAAACTAAAAAAGGTCATTATATGAAGTATCAAAAAACATTGACAGGATAGCAGTTAAAATCAATCACCCCTATACAAAAAGAAAGTGGCTAGAACTTGAGACCCTCTACCACTTTCTATAAAAATATAGCATGCATTTTAATACACACCTATCATGTACAAAAGTAGCAAAAACAGTCATACTTTTGCGCAAAAAAACGCAAAAGTATTCTCTGAAGTTGGTTTGTATAACCAACAAGTTCAGGACAACCTTCGTAAAGTTCAACTAAGTAGTATTACAAATTTTACGATTAAAAACTTTCTTGATAACGCTCAAAGAAACAAGTTATCTGACAAAGAATTTAACCTAGAGGTTGAGCGATTCAATAACACCCATGGAATGCTTATACCCAAGCGTGGTGCAGGGTATCAAGTAGCTAAACCCAATTACTCTTACCTAAATTATCCGTATTTAGATCGTGAAGCAATCCATCAAACCATGGATAATTACCGATTGTATGTACATAACTACAATGCAAAAGTAAAAGCGATCAATAAAGAAATAACCCAGTACAACAAGCAAAAGGTCAAAGCAAGTGCCGAGTTATCAGAAACGGAAAAAGCGCAAAAAAAAGCATTTGAAAAACGCAATAATCATTTGTTTACGGCTGATTATAATGAGCAAGTAACAGCAATTAATGCCACCAATGCCATTATTGCTAAAAAAAGAATCCCAACAATTAAGTTTCAAACGGAACTTATTTTTGAGCTATTGTTATGGTTTTATGCCTCCCAATTAAAAACCAACAACCTTGTAAAGCTAAACCGAAGAGAATCCACCAGGATTGAGAAATCTAACATGTATAAACTAAGACTGAATCATAATGATTTAGTCACTTTTAAGAAGAATAACATACAAAGACTGGATTTAACTAAAAGAAGCGTTCAAAACCACGTTAAAAGGCTTAGAGAAGCAGGCATCTTAATAAACTATCGATTTATCAACCATCAAAAGCCTGTGTTTGTGAATATTTCATGGGATATTTTGAAAGTTTTGGATGGTAATCCGCCAAAAAGTTTACAGGTTAACAACCAGTTAGTTAACCAAGAAAAAAAGCAAAGTTTTCATAATAGTAAGGATTGTACTAGAACTATTTTATTAAAAGAAGAAAAAATAAAGGACTGTGCAATTAGCACAGTTGGGAATAAATGCGGTTCGATGCTTCAAGAAAACGAAAGCAACGCTGTATGTCCTGCGGACAGCTACAAGAACACCAAAGGGATAAGTAACAAAATAAAAATTGAAGGCGGGCAAAAAATACAACTACCGCAATTTTTAACGCAAAAGACGCCTGCCAAAAGACCACAAATCCTGCAACAAAACTTCTTAGCTAGAAAGCTATCCGTTTCAAATTTTGCGCAAAAACTTAGTGATGGGGCTTATCAAAATCACAAAGGACTTCCGTATAGCTACCTTGAAAAAGTGGAGCAATATGCCCTTGTGAGTACTGAAGATTTCAAACAAATCGTGATTCAAGATTTCATTAAATCTTCCGCTAAGATCTGGAAAAACCATTCGGTGTATGTGGGTGAATGGGTTAAAACCATCCAATTATTAAGCGAGCAACTATTTAAAAACATGGTTAATAAATCTACCATCATTCAGAAATTAAAAGAATACCGATGGAAACTCAATTTTGCAAGAAACTGGTTTGAATCCCATAAAGTTAATGCGCTTTTTCCGTATGCCTATTTTGATACTACAAGAACAACTAAAAAGGAAATTGGTTTTTACGGATTGCATCCTGTATGGAAAAAGCATTTGCAGAAAAAAGCAAAAAAAGCGCAAGAAGCTACGCAAAAAGTAACAGCAGCCAACAACAGAAAACGAAGATTAAGTTATCAGCAAAAGCTTACCAATGCCATTAAAAAGTTTGAAAATGGCGCGTATACTAAAAAGCAATTGTATGACTATGTACAGTTTAACCTGCCACAAGATTACTTATTACAATTAACAAGCATCATAGAATATCAACACATAAACCTAGCATAAGATGGAACAAGGATTCAAAAACAAAAAATGTCAATGCGGACAAAACAATAAAATTACCTGTCCGAATTGTAGTGAGGTAAAGATGGTTATTTTACTTAAAAATGGCTTTAACTATTTAAAATATCCCTCTAAAAGCGGACGACTGGTAAATCCTGTTTGGTATAATCATATTAGTAAAAACCGTAAGAATATCAACGCATTAATAGAAGGAATGCAACGTAGGTTTTTAAATTCTGAATATGCAGGAAAAACCAATAAGATCAACTTCTACAGCAATACTACAGGACAACTATTAAAAAGCATTACGGTATGAAAGTAAAATATAGCTTTTCAGTAGAGCAGATTATTAGTATTAGCTCGCTATTAAACAAACTCTATCAGGTTAATTTCAACAGCCTATCTAACCAAGAGAAACTAGAAATGTCTATTGGAGTGGATTTGTCTGATTTGTTTGAAAAAAAGAAACGTACACTTCAAAAGAATTTAGACTTGTTAACATCCCATAAAAAAACAGTAATAACCTTAAAATTCCATGAAGCATGGGGATTGAAAAACATTCTAATCCATCATATTGGAGAAAGTGAATCGGTATTTCAACAGCAAACCCTTCAGGCTTCCATTCATCTTTTAGACAGTAAAACCACTTCAAAAACTCACTATGAAACCAACTAATGAAATTCATACCAGGCTTACTTCCATGAACTCGTTGTCCTATTCTATTATTAGTTTCGGGATCTTTTATGGCATTAAGCAAGCCGCCTTTTTTTACAAGCTATTTGAATACTTATTACCCAATGAATACCTACGAGTAATTCCTGCACTTTTTTTCGGGTACTTTATATCCAGAGCCATGTTAAACATTGCCGTAAATATCAGTTCCAATAAAGAATGGGTAATTACGTCCATTGCGCTTTTTGACTTTTTAGTTCTTTGTGTAATTACCGATGTACTTCACCAAGAAAGTGTTATTGATATTACCAATCTTTTAATTTTTTGCGCCTTTGTTACCTACTTAGGCTATTGGTTGAATCAGGTATTTGTTGAAAAAGCAAAAGAAAAGCAACAAAAAGCAAACAATGCGCAAAACCTAGCAGCCATAAAGCAAAACATAGCAAGTTGCAGCACTCATTTAGCAAGTGTTGAGCAAACCCTAGCAACTAAAAAGCAGGAATTAAAAAACATAGAGCAGACTATTAGCGAAAAAGCCTGTCCGTATTGTGACGCTGTGTTTCCGAGCAAAAAATCACGCGATGCGCACAAAGGCAGATGTACTCATAAAAAGTAAAACCCCATGAAACTAGTATTTATAGCACAACCTTACCATTCCATGCAATGCGGACAAGCATGTTTGGCTATGATAACTCAAAGCTCCCTTTTAGAAGTGATTCAAGAAACAGGAAAGCATTGGAGTACCCATATCAAAAACGATTTACAAAAGTATTTAGATAGTCACGGTTACACAACGGAGTTAGTTGATAAAATAGATGTCGATTTTCAAGAGATTCCCAACAATAGCATTGTTAGAATTTGCTACCCTAATGAAACAGGTCATTTTGTGGTAAAGGCAGATAATGTGTTTTATGATCCTTCAGTAGGTATTGTACAAGCGTATCAATGTTATGTGAAAGTTACCCATTATTTAACCTACGCAAAAAACAAAAAAAAACCATCCAAAGTAATTGGATGGTAAAATTGCTATGAAAAAGAAAAAGTGGCTTTTAAAGCCATATCAAATATAGTGATTATAAAGCATTAAACATAACATCCTAACACTTAATTTATGAATATTTCACAAGAAAAAAATGGCAACATTGTACTTAAAAATCAGCAAAATCAAATCCTTGGAGTGTTGCCTTTTGTGTTCGTTTTTAGGCATCCACGTATCGAAAACGCAATTTTAATCAATACCTCTGGAAATCCTACCGATGAAAAAAATGGATTTACGGCAAACTTTGCCCACGATAAGATCCAACTACAAAATACAAACGTGCCTACTGCTTCAGAATTTTTATATCGTTTCAATAATCAAATAGCAGCCAATGGCAGCCCTGAAGTAACACAGGAAGATACTTTGTACACCCAGTTTTTAAACATAAGTGATTATGAAACCATGTACCTCTTTGCCAAGGCAGTTTCCAACACGCAAAGTCCTATAAAGTATGATGCTAACAACCGAATAGCCAAAGAAGAATATGTGCTGCAGTTTACCAGTACAACGGCAAGAATTACCTTGTATTACTATTATCTGTACCCCAATCAAAACACCTTATCCCATATCTTAATGGCAGGAACTACCACCAATATTGCCTATCCGTTAAAAACCTATCAATATATCAATGATGAGCTAACCCATAGCTACGAATTAAAAACATGGCAGCGAACTAACTAATCCCTAAATACCCCTACAATGAACAGTCAAGAAAAAAGAGAAAAATACAAACCCATATTACCAAAGCATAAGTTTTATGATTTTTTCAATGATTATGTAATTTCTCACGATGCTATGAAACGAGAAATTAGCGAAATAGTGGCAAAAAACAGAAATCTGCCTCTTGAAAAAGCCGTAAACATTCGGATATTTAAAATCCCTGAAGTAGATCAATTTATCAAAGATCACGACCTGCAAAGATTGTTTTAAATTACTTTATGAAACTTTAATTATCAGTAGTTTACAGTAGCTAAAGTGGCTTTAATTAGCCTAGCAGTTAACGGATTTTATACGATAGTATTGCAGCCTAAAGCAATAGTATTGAATCCTGAAACAATAAATATTCTATTACACAGACCCCTTAAAAAAGGCATTGAGCATGATCGCTTAATGCCTTTTAGTGATTGCAGTAGTACTTTATTAGCCAACGGAGATACTAAAGTGGCTATCGATAATATGGCAAAGTGGTCAAAAGAGCATGTACACCATACCGAGCTATTAGCCAATACCCTTTTTAAGAATTTATCACTTGCCCAGTTATGTAAAGAATTACACAGTTTTTTATACCATCATTTTCAGTATAAAATTGATGGTTACGAGCAAAAATTAAGAAGTCCTGCCTGTTCATGGAGTGATCGAACCCAAGGAATTGACTGTAAATCCTACAGTATTTTTGCTAGTACCGTGTTATTAAACCTTGGTATTAATCATTACCTAAGAAGAGTAATCCAAAATGAAGGAGAAGGATATAGTCATGTGTACGTAGTTGTTCCGAAAAACCAAAAAACAAACAATTTAAACCAAGGCTATTTTACCATAGATGGCACTTTAAAAATTACAGAAGAAGTACAGTTTTATCAAAAAGATGATGTGTACTTATCCAAAAAAGATAGGTTAGGATCTGTAATTGGTATGGAACTTCAACAATCAGCTGCTAAAGTTATTGCGGTGGTAACGGATTTACTGATCCAAGGCTTTTTAAATGAGATCATGGGGTGTGATGATGCAGCCTATGAATTACCCATTGTACAGCTCAAACTACAACGCGACCTGCAAGCTCCCTTAACTAGAAAAATCAACAACCTAGTTCATGCCATTACCATTAATAACAGCGTAAGAGCAGAACATATCTTTAATGATATTTTTAAAGAACTGGATTTAGGGATTGCGCATTTACGAAACGAAACCGCCTATAGTCAGCGTGATAGTTGTATTGCTGATACCTTGTCTACTGCCTTGAAGTATGCAGAAGAGATCAAAAAAGTATTTGACATTTTCTACAACAACTTTAAAAAGACCTATACCCAGTTTAAGTTTACCGAGTACATTGGTAGTGCCAATGTAAATCAACGCACACTTTACTTTGTGATCGAAAACGACAGCAATACCATTGTTGCCGATTATCGATTTATCAAAATAGAACAGGATAAAAGTCTTTATCCGATAGAGCCTGTTTTAGGATTTAGAGAAAATCCCAAAGAATGGATCTTAGAGAATAAAACCTACTTACAAAATAAATACAAAGACAACCGCCACCAAGAGTATGGCAAAGAAGTACAACCCATACTAGATAAAGTGGTTGCCCTTAGAGCCAAGTTTCATATAGGTGGTGAAATGCTGTACTACTTAGAGCAGCCTTTACAAAATGAAATGAATGCGGTGTGGTTAAAGTATGATGATGAGTACTCAAAATTCATTCGTCAAATTGAGCTAGCGAACCTGCAGGCCAATCAAAAATCACTACAAGAATACCAAGCACGATTTTTAGAAGAAGTAGCAGCGAACAAACGCGCAAAAAAACGCAAAAAAGATAAAATACAACTAGGCGTAGGCATTGCTATTGCCGCCCTATTAATTGCTATAAATACCGAAAAAGAAGAATAATATGTATTTCACAGTAAAAGACCCAAGAGCGTTTCACACCTCTTTAAACGGATGGTTTGATGGTTTTTGTCCTTCCAACGGCATTGCCGATAAAATGAACAAAAAAGCCAAAGGTGTATGGGCGCAGCAAGAAGAGTACAAAAAGAAACTGAACTCTTTAAAAAATGGCGCACAAGCAGCCGAATGGGAAAACCTTAAAAAACAAGTTAGAAAGCTTGATGATGATTTAAAAAATTATCAAAGAGATTTAGAAAAAGAACTCGCCATTGCCTCGGCTATTGGTGTAGACACTACAGGTTTAGGAGCTTGGTGTAACGGTGCGGTATCAAAACGCAAAAAAGCCGAAGCCTCATTAAGAGAAGCAGAAAAAGCCTTGGGAGAAGTTAAAGGGGCGATGCAGACCCTTGAGCGACAACAAAACGATGGTATCAAAGAAGCTGGTTTGGTGATCCAACAAAACCAACAAAGAATTGAAGCGGTTAAAAGTAAAATTAGAGCAGTTCAAACCAAAATTGAAGTCTTTAAAGCCAAAAGAGACAATGCCCAACAAGAAATTACCTCTGGAGCAGGAAAAAGCAATGCTAAAAAAAGTGATTTGATTGGACAGGTGAAAGAAAATGCGCCTTTAATCATTGGTGGTTTGGTAGCGGTGGGAACAGGTGTGTATCTGTATAACAACCGTAAGAAACCAAAAAGAGTTGCTAAAAAAGTTCAAGCCTAAAAAAGAAGAAAGATGAGTTTAATGCAAAAAATGATGCTAGAATCAGCCACCAATCAAAATACAAGTGGACTTGGATTGCCTAAAGATTTTGGAGATGTGGATGGTTTTTTAGACCTACCTGATTTTAATGTAGGTGATACCGCTAGTCAAAGTTCCAGTTCACAAAGTCAATCTTCAGGTGGGTTTTTCTCCGATTTTAACCTGAACGGATTGTTAGATACCCTGTTAAAAGGCGGAATGACTTGGGCGCAAATTGAAGCTGCTAAAAACGGAAAAGATGTCTATGTGCAAGGTCAAGGTGGTGGACAAAAAGAAAATATCACACCCATTCTAATCAGTAAACTTCAAGAGCAAGCTGCTGCCAATCAAACCTCGGTAAATCAAATGATGCAAATCATGCAGCAACAAATGGCACAAAACAGTAACGTGCCTGCTAAAAAAGACAATACCCTTTTGTATGTAGGGATTGGCGTGGG
Source organism: Tenacibaculum geojense (assembly GCF_042676005.1). NCBI lineage: Bacteria > Pseudomonadati > Bacteroidota > Flavobacteriia > Flavobacteriales > Flavobacteriaceae > Tenacibaculum > Tenacibaculum geojense. Next base: position 54,693 of record NZ_JBHTJR010000022.1, read on the forward strand.
AGTTTTGGTGCTTGTAGGTGGTAGTTTAATGATAATTAGTAACACAAAGAAAAAGTAATATAAAAATGAAAAAGAAAGCAATTAAAGATTCTTTACAAAGAACAGTAGCCTTAACAGTAGGTAGTGCAGGTTCTAGAATTGTAGCCGATAAACTTCCTGTTAAAAACATGCATGTAAAGCGTGGTGGTTTAGTGCTTTTAGGCGCAGTAGGTGCAGCACTTTTAGACAGAAGCACTACAGGAAAAGCCATTGTACAAGATTTAGCCTTGGGAACAGCAGCCACCCAAGCAGGCTACTGGATCAAAGAAGCCGTAGGTGAAAACATGAAAGACAATGCCCTGGTAAGTACTGCCTTGGGTACACCTATTGGAGATTATGACAATCCCGTAGAGTTTAGAATGGGATATGCAGATTTTTCTGCTGCTAGTACCATTGATACCGATTTTGAAGATGTTACAGGCGTAACATTTGAAATGTAACCTATAAACAATTATAAATTAGATATTAGAAAAAGATGAATTACTTATCCAACAAAGAAGCTTATTTAAGAGCTTTTACATTCTTTCAAGAAAACCATGCAATGAACCCAATGTTTGGGATTGGCGCAAAGATAAAACCGATGGAATCGGAGTTGTATGTCAACAAAGCCATTACCGTTGGTGGTGGAAAATTACCTTTATTAATAGGTTCTACAGATAATGAAATTGGGGTTACCAATTTTGATGGGAACAAATTAGAGGAAGGAAGAGCTTTTGCTATTGATGGTATTGCAGTAAACTTAACCGTTTCCGATGCAAGTGCAAAGCCATACAATGTGGATTTCACTAAAACATTAACGGGGCCTCAATTAGCAGCCTTCCAATTTGCTAACTTAAACCTTAGCCAAAAAAATGAGCGTTTAATTAGCTTACCTATTTCTGCCATTTTAAACGGACAAGAAGGTTCTTACAAAAAGTACCGTGAACTTGCCTTAACCTTATTAAAACCTAAAGACAAGGTTGAAATTGAAATTGAATTTCCTGATGGCGTAACACCTGCTGCTTTAGACGATGGAAAATCAATTTTTGTATCGGTAGTTTTTAGAGGCTACGAGACTTTCCAAAAAAGATAATATAAAACCCAAAGCTTACATGCCCTTGGTATGTAAGCTTTTAATCCCAAAATCATGTTAAGAGTTTATCATAGAGTTAAAATAAACCCTGAATTATTAAATCCTGATTTGATAGAAATTGATGAAGATAACTTTCTCAATCCCTTTGCAAAGTATTTATCAGGAAGTGAAAAAACAACGATTCCCGCAGGAAAAGTAGTTGGGGTTACTTGGAATCCGTATGTAATAGTTGAACCTCAAACAAGTGGAAGCCCATTTCCTAGTGAATCGGAATCTATTGGAAGGTTGCCTGCCATGGCATTGCCAAATAGCCGTTGGTCGCAAACTGATATTTCCATGTATGATTCCAAAAGTCAGGAAATTACTGCCACTACAGATATTAGCGATTACCGCCATAAATCAGGTGGGCATATTGACGGATTTAAAAATATCCACATGAGTAACACGGCAGACACCTTACTTAAAATAGTATGGAAAACACTCGGTAACACGCCTATTTGTGGTGAGTTTGTTTTTATTATCGAACAAGAAAACTGTGAGTGTTAACATGAAAAAAGCATTATTTGGAACAGATACTTTTCATTCAGATTTTGAGATTGATATCGCTACGCTTCAAAACTGTAAAAAAGGGATCTATAAGTTAGAAGTTTTTGTACCAAGATCAAGCACACCACTTATGGTACAAGACGGATCAAAACAACTCATTCGAGAAGATTATAATGCTTTTGTACTGGAATCACCTGTTCCTATTACAGGTGGAAAAATAAAATTTTCGTTTGTCGAAAACGGCACAAAAACAACTAGAAACACCCCAAAAATAGCAACCGTAAGGTATTTATATTGTGATGAATCATAACTTAACAACTACATTATCGCAGCATCTTCAGGCTGATTCTGATAACGCTATCCGAATCCAAAGTGGCAATCGTCGGTTAAAAAAAAGGCAAGGAAGTCAAAAGTTTGCTTTTACCCTTGATGATATTGACAAGCAGTTTGGCGGTATCGATAATTTACTTGTAAAGTTACCTCAAAACGGATTTGAAACCGATGTGCAATTTACCCTAGTAAAAATGTACACCAAAAACAACAAAACAACCTACAGAACTTTTGAAGAAATCACCCAAGATTTAACAACAGCAGCACCTACCATGAACACGCCAACTCCTACCACAAACCCCATACCACAAGCTCCTAAAGAAGTAGATCCACCTGCTCAAAATTTTGGCTTGGGCTACTTAGGCGCACCTGAACTCATTGGTAAGATGGTAGAGGCTGAACGTGGTAAAGACTATAAAAAAACATGTGAAGATTTAGAAGAGAAGCTTAAAAATGCTAATTCTGAAATCCGTGTTTTAAAAGAAGCAAACAGCTCTTTAGAAATTAAAATTGCCACGGCTAAAGAACGTGCTGAAATTGATCGAGAAAGAGACAAGTTAAATCAAAAAAGTTTCTTGGATTCTGAAGGCGGTGCAAAAGTATTGGAAACCTTGGGCGCAATTATTCCAAAAGCCTTGGATGCTTTTGCAGCTAAAACCAATCCTGTTTCAATTCCTTCACAATTAGGAAATCCAATCGTAGCAGTTTCACCCATCAAAGAAATGGCTATCGAAAAAATACAATCCCCCAATTTTAGTGATGAACAAACAGGTGTGATCCATTACATCTTAGAGAATTGGGAACAAGGATTTATAGAACAAATTATGGCATTAATCAATAAAAAAGAACAACATGGCAGATCCTAAGAAAGAAAAAGCATTACAAACCCTAAGCCAATTGTCAGAACCAGTACTTACTAGAATGGCAAGCTTAGCCAATAACAAAAAAGCCATTGAATATTTTTCTAACCCTATAATGTTTGGAATGGTTAAGGGCTTTTTAAAATAAAAAGTTGCTATGAAAAAGAAAAAAAGTTTGTCTAACAAAGTGGGTAAAATTGCTACCAAAGAAAATGTTAAGAAAACCATTAAAAAAGCCAATGAAACTAGCAGTTTCATTATCGAAAACAAAAATGCTTTTTTACTGGGTACAGGTGTGATTTTAGGCATTCTAGCCATTCGAGAAATTAAAAAAAGTTTTCAACGAGTAGGAGAAGCTTTTGAATCGGAAGCGGTGGATTTTATAGAGCCTGAAATCACTCCTGCTACTAACAATCTTACCATTTCTAGTCAAGAATCGGTAAACCTTGCCAAGTCGTTATTAGATGCTATGAACGCGACTACGTTTATAGGCTTACCTGCTACAGATGAACAGAAAATTGCGGATGTATTTAAAAAGATACAAACAGGGGATGATTTTAAACTAGTATTTAATGCTTTTGCCAAAAGAAAAAGATTTGCAGGCGGTACACCTACTAGTTACGTTGCTAAGAAAACCGCTGAAGCTTATGATTTAATCTACTGGTTAAAAGCAGAAGTAGATCCTTTTTGGGATGAGACTTTATACAACACCATAAAACATCGTGTGGAGAGTGCTGGATTAATATTCTAAAAAAGAAAAGAAAAAGAAATGAAAAATAACGGTTTACCAATTTACGGACTGGCATGTCCTGAACAACAACTTATTAAAACAACGGTATTAAGTCCTAATGAAAAAAAATGCGGTTGTAAAACTAGGCAATATGCAGCAATGCCTTTTACTGAAACTAAAAAGCAATCTGCCTTTGGCTCTCAAATCATAGATGGAGTTACAGGAAATCCTTTTAAACCTGAAACGGTACACATTCATAATTTAAGTAACGGAGCTACAACTGTTACTGAAAAAGATGGACGTTTTATCATCCCTGCCCAAGCAGATGATATGTTAGAGATCACCCATGTTGGCTATGGTAAAATAACCATTAAAGCAAGTGATTTAACCGATAAGGTACAAATGAATGAAAGCTTTGATGCTTTGGATGAAGTGGTGATTAAACCCAAACGAAAAACTGGATTAGCCTTACTTGGACTGGCAGCTACTTTAGCCATTATTTATGCAAGTGCTGATGATGAGAAAAAGAAAAGCTAATGATTTTGGATTACCTCCTTCAAAACTGGCAACCCATCGCAGGCACTTTGGGATCTATTCTTATGTTTTTTCTAGGTAAAAAAACAAGAGTAACCCATCAACGCGAAGCAGAGTTTTTAGCCTATGAAAAGAAGCTAGAAAACTACAGGCTCGAATTTGAGATCAAGTCTCAAATGTTAGAAAACCTCAAAAAAGATTACCATGGTAGAACTGATTTTTTGAAAGACCACGTAGCTGAAGTGGAAAAAATCAACAAACAATTGGATGCTATCATTGAACAACAAGAGGATATCATAAAAAGGCAAAACATCATTATTGCCTCACAAAAACAAAAAATAACGCAATACGAACAAAAATTTGGAACTCTTGAAACCTATTAACTTATTAATCGCTGCTGTCCTTGTTTGTTTGGTTTTCATGGCTTGTGCTTCCTCGAAGCACAGGCTTGTGGAAACAACCATGCACAAAAAGGATTCAGTACACCAACAATCGCGTAGTGTAGTTAGTACCGAAATACACAAAGCTATTGATGATGCTATTTTTTTACCCATCACCACAGGTGATAGTTTGGTAGATAGTGTAATTCATCAAAAACTATGGCACTTTAAAACCTTTAAAAAAAGCGGACAAAATAGTTATACTATTCGCTATAACACCACCGCTAAAGGCTTTGATATTACTAGTAAAATTGCAGGAATTGAAAATTCCCTGGTACAAAAATCAGACAGTATTCAAAAGGTAACAAAACAACAGGCAAAGAAGGTGGAAATACAAACCATTATCAAGTACCGAATCCCCAAATGGTTTTTAATCTTCTTTGCTATTAGCCTTGTGGCTGTGTACCTACTCGTAAAATTAAAAGTGATTTAATCATGGCTAAAAAAACGCTTTTACTTATTGGAACTGGTATTGCTTTTTTTTCCTTATCTGCTTTTGTAACTAAAAAAAGAGCAGCTATTGAGCATGTACTAAATCACTTGGATTTTCAGGTTATCAGTTTGAAAAACTTGCAGTTTTCTTTAAAACAGTTTTCCATGGATTTAGGCATTCGCATTATCAATCCTACTGTGGAAGATGTACATATCAATACAGGATTTATAAAAGCTAAAGTAATCCGTGTGTTTGAAAAGAAAACAGGCAAACTCTTAGCGTTTTCAAATTTGGATACTTCTGTGATAAAACTACCAAGTGGTGGGTATTATGATTTGCCTACCATACACATTGAAATCCCTTCGCTTACAGGTGCGCAATACTTGCTTAATGAGCTTAGTGGTAAGGATAAACAAGACTTACTAGATAAGTTTTCTTTTGAACTGGATGTAAAAGCATTAGGAGCAACCCAAACAATCAAATTCTAAAAAAATAATGGCTAATTATAATGTATTCAAACCTTCTATCGAACTGGCAGAAGGTGGCTATCAAAATCTTAAAAACGACAAAGGCAATTATAATTCAAACGGAGAACGTGTGGGAACTAATCATGGGGTTTCTGCAAAGTTTTATGAACGTGTGATTGGTTTTCCTCCATCAGTTGAGGATATGAAAAACATTACCAAGGCAGAATCCCATTTGCTTTTTAAAAATGAGTTTTGGGATAAAATGCGAGCTGATGAAATACACAACCAAGGTATTGCTGAAGTGATAGTAGATCATGCCATCAATGCCAATCCAAGAGTTACTGGTAAAATTGTACAAAGAACCTTAAACAAACACTTTGGAAAATCATTAGTGGTAGATGGTGTAGTAGGCAATCAAACCTTGGCTGCCATCAATGCTGTTAATCCCACCTTGTTTTTTGAGAAAATTGCCGATGCTAGAATTGCGTATTACAAAAGCCTAAGCGATTACCAATACTTTGGAAGAAGTTGGACAAAGCGTGTGGTGGATCTTGCTCAAAAATTTGGCGTACAACTAAAAAAAAAACAAGCCTACTAACAAGCCTCGGAATAGTAACCGCAGGAATTTCTCTTTACCTACTTTATAAAACTACTGACAGTTAATGATTACAACACGTAAATTTCAACAATTACACAATACCAACGTTCATAAAGCAACTTTACAACAACTGTTAGAAGAGGCTAAAAAAGAAAACAATACCCATGTTGTGTACAGGATAGCTAAACTATTAAATACCTATCCTGATGAAGATTACTTTGCGCTTGAAATCAAAAAATACAACCAGTCTGCCAATAGTTCCGTGAGCATCAATGATGCTTTAGACAGTAACGGAAACTTAAAAGCAGGCTGGCAATTTGTTGGAGGAAATATCGTAAGAACTCCGCCTTCAGAAATTCCTGAAGAACTGTTAGCAGGATTGGAATGTATAGAAGAAAAAGACAGTCCTGAAGCCTTAAACGCGCCTGTATCACCTGATGCCATTTATCAAATGATTACCGATAGCATGATACAAGCCATTGATAAGGCTTCAGGTTTTGAATATACCCAAGAATGGGATGATACCCTGACAAACGGTGGGTATTTAACACCTACCAATTTTGTATCTAAAAAACCGTATCGAGGAATCAATTATATCTTACTTAAAAACTCGGATTTATTCAGCGTTTTTAGCAATCCTTATTTCTTAACCTTCAATCAGATTAAAGACTTAAAAGGAAAGCTTAACAAAGGAGCTAAAGGATTGCCTGTAGTCTATTTTACCAGACTGTATCAATTTGAAGATAAAAAGAAGAAACTCAACTTTGGCACGTATCAAAAAGAGAAAATGGTGGCGTTTTTAAAATCTAAGGGCTATGATATCAAACAGTTTGATACCTTGGTGAAAATCATTCCTATTTTAAAATATTACAAGGTTTTTAACGGAGCGGATATTGAAGGAATCGATTTTGAATTGGAAAAATTATCAGACCTTCAAAAAGCCAAGCTTGGCTATTTAGCTCCCAAACCCAACCAAGGAGAAACCATTGCTTTTGCAGAAAGCATCATAAAACATTTGCCTAAAGATGCTGCACCAATTAAAGTAAGTCCTAATGGACAAGCGTATTATGATGGGAATAAAGATCTTGTTTTTGTACCTGATTTCTCCTCGTTTAAAAACTCACAAGATTATTACCGTGTGCTATTCCATGAGCTTACACATTCTACGGCTCATAAAAAAAGATTACACAGGGATTTAAGCGGTAAGTTTGGTTCGTTATCCTATGCCAAAGAAGAATTGGTAGCAGAATTTGGCTCGGTATTTTTATCGGCACAAGCGGGGATTTTATGGAAAACCAATAAAAATCATGCGGAATACATTAAAAACTGGATGCTTGCTATTTCTTTTATGGAAAAGGACAACCGTTTACTGATGCGTGCTGCTTCGGCTGCGCAAAAAGCAGCGGATTACTTACTGCAAGTAAATGAGCATGGTGAACCTAAATTTTATCAGGAACTAAAAAAAGAACTTCAGAAAAATTCGGATGAAAAACTACCACCTGCAAAAATCAACGACTATGCAGCATGGCAAGAAATGGTACAGCCTTTTTACAAAAATAACGTTTCGTTAGCCTATTACAAAGCTGCTTATAAAACAACCATAAACAGTAAAAAAGAGTTAAAGGAAAGCATTGCTAAAACCTATACGCTTGACAAACTGAAAAGATTGGTCTATGCTTCAGGTAAAAAAGATAATTATGTAAATGCCTACTATGATAATTTACTGTTTCTATTTATCAATAGTTCGGTAATGGTTGGGTATCAAAATACTTTTGAAGAGAAAGTAGGAGAAATTGTAAATAAAGCGGATGAAAAATATTTGCAGGAGTTATTAGATAGACTACGAGAGAAAGAAGCCCAACGAAAAAAGAAAATAGATACTTTAAAAAAATCCTTTAAAAATCCAGAGACTTTAGAGGAATTTCAAAATTTTATCCGATTAAAAGGAGAAGATAAACTAACAGACAAACAATTAGCAGCCTACGATAAACTTTTTGTAATTGATTATCATCAAAAACAAAAAAAGCAAAAAATTGAAAGACTTAACTATCAACAACGCATAAATAACAATGTTGAGATTAATGATGTTGAGTTAGAATACAATGAAAATACCCATACTAAAACAGGTGATATTATTCATGTATTATCAATAGTAGATAGAGTTGAAAGAGATGTTTTTAAAAAGTTAAACTCATTAGCCAAGTCTAATGGTGGGTATTATAGCTCGTATAATAAAAACGGTGCGATTGCAGGCTTTATATTTAAAACAAAAGAACAAAGTGAAGCTTTTGAAACTGCAATTAAAAAGGGTACTAAAGAATATGATCCAGAGCACTATTTTAAAGCTAAAGAAGCTAAACAAAAAGAGCGTTTAAAAAAGTTAAAAGAAGCCTGTTATGATAGAATTACTGAAGCTTATAACAATATTGAAAGACCAAGGCTCACCAATACAAGAAGAAGGCAATCTATTAGTAGTTCGGTAATTTATGACCAAGAAGAAATTATCAGAACCAATAAAATTGCTATCAACTTAATTAACCGTATCGAAAACAATGAAATTGTAGCAGTTAAAAATCTAGCATATTTAACGGAAGTTGATAGTTTAATACAAGTAATCGAAAGAGCTGCTTTTGACTGGATGCGAAATCAAAAAGATCGTAATTTCTTTACTTCTAATGCTCCTAAAAAAGAAGATATCATTAAAAACGAAATTGAGTTTTCAGATATCAAACCATATTTACAACCTACCTTATTAAGCCTTAATAAGGAAGTAGTGGTTAGTTTATTAAAGCGATACGAAAATAAAAAAGGATTCAAGTTGCTTGCTAAAAGGTTACTGAAGAACTTATTTGTAAACGCCGACAAAAAATACATAGCCTACATCCCTGCTACATTAATGCCTGACTTTGATAAAATAATGCAAGAAGAAAAATCAAAGGATGTATTTGTATTGGATGGTTACAAAAGGCATAAACGCTTATTAAATATTATTGGGAGTAATAACTTTAAACTACTAAGACAGGCAGCTAGAGAGGTATTAACAGCCTACAAAGAAGTTGATATTTATAACAAAGATCAAGAGCAAGAAAATAAACTGAAAAAATTATTACAGGAAGTTCAACTAACTAAAATAGATGGCTTTTTTCCAACTCCTAAAAAGTTAACAGCTAAATTACTGGAAAATCTTACTATTGAAAAAGGAGACACTATTTTAGAACCTTCAGCAGGAATTGGATTAATGGCTGAAGTAATTAAAAAAGAATACCCTGACAATAAGCTTACTTTACTAGAAAAAGTTACCACTTTACATGAAATCTGTGAATTAAAAGGGTTTGATTCTATCAACATGGATTTTTTAAAACATCAACAAAAGTATGATGTAATTATAATGAATCCACCGTTTGAAAAAAATCAAGACATCGATCATGTATTACACGCATTTTCATTATTGAAGGATGGTGGTCGATTAATGGCTATTATGGCAAATAATAAAGAAGGTAGCCGAATTAAAAAACGTCAACAGTTTAACGACTTTATTAATAAGTATGGATGGTTTAAAGTAAATCCTTCAGGTAGTTTTAAAAGCTCATTTAAGCCTACAGGTGTAAATACAATTACCGTATTTTTAGAAAAACCATTCAAGCAAAACAAACCTAAAAATGAAGAAGAAAAACAAGAAGCTACTCAATTGGCTTTGTTTGGAAAAAAGCCTGATAGTAATGCAGATGGTTTTATTGATGTAGTAATAGAACCTATTAAAATTACGGAAGAAAAAAAGCCCGTTATTGCACCTTCAGTTACCAGGAATAAAACGGAAAAAGAAACCCCTAAACCATTAAAAACCAATAATCAACCAAAAACAAGAAGAAACTCTTTAGCTGAAAAACGGCAAGAATTTAAAAATAGAAAGGTAGAATTTTACAATATTGATGATGCTGATATCAATGAGTTTTTAGGACATATTGAAATTAAACAAACCGAAAGTGTGGTGATTACTTCCGCAGGTGGACAAGGTTCTGGAAAAACAACCTTTGCCTTTCGATTAATTAATGCTTTTGCCAAACATTACACCGTTGGGCATGCTAGTATTGAAGAAGCTCCTGATAGTAATTTATACTGGCAAAAAGCAGATAAATACATTGCTCCTGAACGTTTGCATAATATTGAAGCTCCAAAAATTAATAGTACTTCAGACTTACATAAACTCATTGAAAACAATGAAGTTATTGTAATTGATAGTTTTGCGAAAATGCAAGAAATTGAACGCGGTTTTGAAATTGATAAAGACCTACGTAAAAAATACAATGGCAAATTATTTATTGTAATTTTTCAACAAACTAGTGATGGAAAAATGCGTGGTGGTACCAAATCTCAATTTGATGCCGATATCGTATTACTTACCGAAAAGTTTGAGCGTTTTGAAGAAAACTACGTGTATGCCAATAAAAACCGTTATCAAAATAAATCTTTAGATCAGCTTCAATACAATATTTTACATGGTAGGTTAACTTCTAAAATGGAAGAAGAGTTTTGTGATGTTGTGATACGGTAGCAATTAACATGATATAATATATTTAAGTTTTAGTTTAGTAAACACCATTCTTTTACATTAATATTTATATTTTTAGAAATCTAAAAATTAGCTATTAATGTCATTATTTCAACCATCAGTATTAAAACATTATCAAAAGTTACAAAATAGTGATGCCATAAACAAAGCATATAAAAAATACACTAAGTACTTTTTAAACCCAACCATACAAGACAATATACGTAGTTCTAAAGAAGAAGAATACCAAGGTATATTCTTAACAGAGTTATTTGTTAATATTTTAGACTACACGCTTAAACCTAAAGCAGATTATAATTTAGTAGCTGAATACAAAAACCAAAACAATGCACGTAAAGCAGATGGTGCTATTTTAAATGATGATGTTGCTGTTGGGGTAATTGAATTAAAAGGTACTAAAACTAAAGATTTAGAAAGCATTCGTAAACAAGCATTCGATTATAAAGCCAACCAGAAAGGATGCGTATATGTAATTACTTCAAACTTTGAAAAACTAAGGTTTTACATTAACGATGCCACAGAATTTGAGGAGTTTAACTTATTTGAACTAACACCAGAACGATTTGAACTATTATACGTTTGCTTGCAAAAAGACAACATACTAAGCAATACTCCTTTAAAAATAAAAGAAGCTTCGGTAGTTGAAGAAGAACAAATTACCAAGCAATTCTATAAAGATTATTCGTTATTTAAACGTGAACTGTATAGAGATTTAGTTAAACGAAATGCAAAATCTTTAAAAAATAATGCATCTATACAAATAGCTACTAAACAGGCAGATGATTTAACTGAAACAGAAAAAGCAGAATTAATAAAGCTTGAAAAAAACGTTAAGCTAACACTCTTTAAAAAATCACAAAAACTAATAGACCGTTACCTATTTATTTTCTTTGCAGAAGATAGAGGTTTACTACCCCCAAACAGTACCCAACAAATATTAGATAAATGGAAGGCAGATGTAGATTTTGGGGACGATAGACCACTTTACGTACTATTTAAACAATATTTTAAATTTTTAGACCAAGGTAGAGCAGGCACAACTAACAGAGCCGAAATATACGCCTATAACGGTGGTTTATTTAAAGAAGATAAAACCTTAGATAGTTTAGATATTGACAGTGAACTGCTATACAAACACACTAGTAAATTAGCTGCTTATGATTTTGAAAGTCAAGTAGATGTTAATATTCTAGGGCATATTTTTGAAAATTCGTTAAATGAAATTGAAAGTGTAAATGCAGAAATAGAAGGCGGTGAGTTTGACAAGCAAAAAAGCAAACGTAAAAAAGACGGTGTTTTTTACACACCTAAATACATTACCAAATACATTGTAGAAAATACGGTTGGTAAACTATGTGCCGAAAAGAAAACCGAATTAGGTTTTAAAGAAGAAGAATACTACAAAGGACGTAAAGGACGCCAAAAAGCTACATTACAAAAGTTAGTAGATACCTTAGATGTTTATCGTGATTGGTTATTGCAACTTACCATTTGCGACCCCGCTTGCGGTTCGGGTGCGTTTTTAAACCAAGCCTTAAATTTTTTAATAGCCGAACACCAATATATTGATGAATTAAAAACAAAAGTTTTGGGTGGCGGATTCCAATTTCCAGATATTGAAAATACCATTTTAGAAAACAATATTTACGGGGTGGATTTGAACGAAGAAAGTGTAGAAATTGCGAAACTATCGTTATGGTTGCGTACCGCCCAACCACGACGCAAACTAAACGATTTAAGTAGTAATATTAAATGTGGTAACTCTTTAATAGATAGCAAAGCTGTAGCAGGCGATAAAGCGTTTAACTGGGAAACCGAGTTCCCACAAGTGTTTGCAAAAGGTGGTTTTGATGTGGTTATTGGTAATCCACCTTATGTTAAAAGGCAAAATATTAGTAATGAGAATGAAATTTCATATTTAGAGAAAAAATATTCTAGTGCAACTTATAATTTTGATTTATACATCTTATTTTTAGAAAAGGCATCATTTCTTATTAATACAAAGGGGATTATTTCATTTATAAACCCGTCAAAATTTACCTCTACAAAAACAGGAGAAGGAATTAGAAATTTTCTTGATAAAAATTGCAATATAATTGAATATGTAGATTTTAAGGATTATCAAATATTTGAAGATGCCACGACTTATTGTTGTGTTATAACATATACCAATGGCTCTAATTGTGGTACTCATTATTTACTTATCAATGATAATAATCCTAGAGATATTTATAGCTATAAAGAAGATTTTATTGAAATTGAAATGTCTTCTAGTGGTATTGGCTGGCAGTTTCAAAAAACAATTGATATAAAAGGTGAATATTCAATAAATGATATTGCAAAAATTTTCACAGGAATTGAGACAGGTGCAGATTCAATTTATATTTTAAGCTCAAATAATAAGTATTTAGACACTTTCAATTTTTCAAATAATAAACTAATTTATCCAGTTCTTAAAGGTGCAGACTTAGAGCGTTATTATTATGAAGCTAATAATCAATATGTAATTGTGCCTTATAAAGATAATAAGACTTTGTTTAAGCTTGAAAGGGAAATTAAATTAGAAAATCAAAATTTGTATGAATATTTAATTGAAAATAAAATTAGTTTAGAGGAAAGAAATAAAGGGAAAATGAAAGGCGATTTTTGGTATTCGTATGTTTATCCAAAAAACCTATATAAATATGATAATACTCGATTAATTTGGTCTGATATTTCAATTAGACCCCAGTTTAGTATCGATGAAAATAAAAATTGGCATGTTAGAACTGTATGTAGTCTTGAGATTAAAGAAGATTTTAACTTTATAAATTATAAGACACTTTTATTAATTTTTAACTCTACTCTTTTTGAATATTTTGTAATTAATAATAGTAATTCAATAAGAGGAGGATACTTAAGATACAGACCTCAGTATATAAAAGAGTTTAGAATTCCTGATTTAAAATTGATTGAACAAAATAACTTTATTGATTTTGCAGATAAAATTTTAAAACTCACTAAAGATTTAAAACAAATTTCAAACAAGTTCCAAAAATATCTAACCTCACAATTCCAGTTAGAAAAACTATCCAAAAAACTTCAAAACTGGCACGAGTTAGCCTTTGGAGACTTTATAAAAGAGCTAAACAAAGCCATAAAAGCAAATAACAAACTACGTGCTAAACAAGTTGCAGAGGGTGTCATATCGAGCGCAGTCGAGATACCAATCCTAACCAAAAAAGACGAGTTTGAATGGTTAGACCTATTTGAAGAAAACAAACAAAAAGCGCAAGAGCTACAAACGCAAATCAACCAAACAGACAAAGAAATAGACCAAATGGTGTATGAGCTGTATGGCTTAACCGAAGAAGAAATTAAAATTGTTGAGAATAGTTAGTTATGAAGAGATTTTTTAATATTTATAAACTTCCAATTGTAGCTCTAATATTAGTTTTAGTTGCATTCAGTACGTATTTATATTTTGAATATGATGACAAATTATTCCTTGGTTCTTTAGGTGTGATTGTTACTATTTATTTTGGTATAACTAAAACAGAGATGGAAAATGATAAACTTTTTAAAGAGCTGTTTCGCGACTTTAATTTGAGGTATTCAGAATTAAATGAATGCCTTTATAAAATTACAGAGTCTAATAAAACATTAGAGAATTTATCATTTAAAGAAAAAGACAAAGTTTACGATTATTTTAATCTTTGTGCAGAAGAATATTATTGGTATAAGAAAAATAGAATAAATAAAAAAGTATGGAATAGTTGGAAAGAGGGAATGAAATATTGGTATAGTAAACCAATAATAAAAGAATTGTGGAAGAAAGAGATGGATAACTCAAATGCTAAATCAAGTTATTATTTAGAACTTGATGAATCATTTTTTGAAGACTAAATAAATATATTTAGTTAACCCAAAGTAAATCTATTAATTAAACGATACAATAGACAAAATAATATGTGTTTTATGATTTGGATCAGGGAATAAAAGTTCTTAATAATATTTAGTTATGAAGAGATTATTTAATAAACAAGAACAATCATGATTAGAAAAATTTAATTTATTAACTTTTTAGAGCAATTTATTTCTTTATAATTGAACTTAATTTAATTAAAGTAGGAATAAATGCCCATGATCCCATAATCCCACACAATACTGCTATTCCATTAAATTCACCATTGTACATGAAATTATTGTAAATTATACAACCAAGAAATATAAATGGAAATAATAAACAGAAGGCTTGAACTGGAACGAAAATCACTATCATTCCAAATTTACCAAATACTTTATTTGAATACACTTCACTTAGTATTTCTCTTATAATTGAAATTGGAGTTAATAAATCCAATATTTTTTCAGTTAGTAAAGAATTACCTATATTCTCAATCTCTTTTCTAATTTTATTGACTTTGTCAGTTTGTAAAATAGATATAAGTAACAGTATTGCATAAATAAATGGAAAACAAAGTAAAATAATTTCGTTTTTTTCTACCGAAATTAAAGGTGTTTTAACTTCTGAAACAAAAGAGTTGTTTAATAAAAAATAAATTAAAGGAAAAACAAACAATAACAAAAAATACCTATGTTGCTTTTTTTGATGGAGCTCTAAACTGTTAAAAAGCAGATCGTTAATTTTATCTTGATTCATTGATTTTTAAATTATGGTTATGCATGTAATCTGCTAAGTAGTCTAATGAGTAAAAAAATAGAAATATAGACCTATATATAAGATTTTAAGAAGTTGGCGAAAACTAGCAATTACTTATTATAGCAGTTGTTGTCAGCAGTTTTTATCCTCTTTGTTGTTGTTGTTGTTGTTGTTGTTGTTGTTGTTGTTGCTGAATGTTTTTATTAATTGTTTCCGCTTCTTCCTTCATTTTTGCAATCAAACCATCAATTCCACATCCGTCAGTTAATTTTATTGCGACTATTTTTGGGTGTAATTGCGTGTCGTTATCATATAGTTTTGATTTTATAGTGGCCATAGCCTGTAAGGCACTTTGGATAGACGATTGGCTAATTTCAGAAGGAATAGGAAGTAATGTTGTAACTTCTTTAGAGTCTATTCCAATTACATCAAAACTTAAAGTTCCTGTTAGCTTTCCTTTTTCTGCCGCAACAGCAAGTCCAAATAAATTTCCAATATTTAAACCAGCTTTTCTTGTTTCAATATTCGCTCTGATTCTTAATCCAACACCAACTTTCGCCAATCCACCACAATTTCCATTTTCTTGAATCATATCAATAGTATTGAATTTAACGAAGTCTACATTTACTGTATAACTTCCTTTTTCGACTGTGGCACTTGCTCCAGCATATGAGATACTTCCATTTTCATCAATTTTCTCAATAGTTACAAATACAGACTGGTCAGTTAAAAACTTGTCAAGTTTAATTCGATTGGTCGCTAATTCTCTTACAGTCAAAGTATCAAAAACACCAATTGTATCTGCAATAACAACAGGACTTTCATATTCTATTGGAGAAATAGGGATATAATCTTTGAAGTTTTCCTCAAGTAAAAATTTAGTTTTTTGTCCGTAACTGTTTAAAGTCATTATCAAAAGGACTAATGCAAAGAAATGTTTTTTCATAATATGGTTGGTTTTGGTTTTAAAATTATTCGAAAACTTCTATTAGTTAAATACCCATTAACAGGTATTTTCAAATTACTGGCAACGGTCTCGTATAAGAATAGTAGCGGATTTTTATACACTAACTTTTCGGACTATAACAGACCTTTTTTATTATTATTTTTATACTTTATTGCGCACTGAATTTATTCCACAAATGCTTTTATTGTATCTAACCAACTTTTAATTTCTTCAAATCCACCTCGTTCGGTTAATCGCTCAACTGTCATTTTTTCAATTGCTAGATTATTCAACTGACGCTTAGCTTTTGATATTTTTTTCTTTTGCTTCTCTTCAGTTTTAACTGGATCAGGATTTATTGTATTCCAATCTGTATTACTCGTTTCTTGATGAACTGCTATAGCCACTTTTTTTGGAACATCTTCATCATCTATAATCTCAGTTAAAGTTATATTGATATTTAAGTCTCTATAACATTCAATTATTGCTTCGTGATGAAGGTAATTCTCTAATTCAATTTTTGTGGTATTAAATCCTATTTTGGTATGTACTCCTTCTGCGTTTAAGTTTTCTACACTTTGCACATACGCAGGAATATCAGAGTCATAAATATGAACTTGTGATTGTAATAAACCGTCTAAATATTTTTTCTCAATATAAAATTTAAGTTGCGAACCACCTGTTGGGATAAATGCGACAGCTTCGTTGTTTTCTAAATTAATTACATTGTTATCTGCTGTATTTAATATCTTACTTAAACCTATTAAAGCATTGATATCATTCTCTCCTTCTACAAAAATTAGAACTTTAACTTTATTTTTAGGGTCAGGTAATGCTCCAAGCGTTTCAATAATTCGGTCAATTATTTGTTCATTATCTGTTCCGTCAGCATTAAGACCGCTCTCTACATTTACTCGACCATTTTCTGAATAAACATATCTTAACGAGCTTTTAGGTATCTCTTTAGCCAAGTTAGAGTTATGAGTTGTGAAAAATACTTGTGCATTATCAGTTTCAGAAAGTTCTTTTAGGGCATTAACAATCATTAATTGAAAATCTGGATGCTGAGATGTTTCAGGTTCTTCTAAAGCATATATTATATTTGGTGCATTTGCTGTTCTTCTATTCTCGACTTGAGCTCTAAAGAAACTTAATAGAACAAGCCTTCGCATTCCACTCCCTCGTTTATTTAGAGGAACACCTCTATGATCTTCTAAAGTTAGTTTGAATATTGAATTCCAAGTTGGTTCTTTAGGGAAATTAGAACGTAAGGTTTCCGCTAATTCCGAATCCAAATCATTTAATTTATTAATTGTTTCATCAGCTAGATTAGTAGATGCATCTTGAACAGCTTCTTTAAGTTGTTGTAGTAATGGAGTAATATTATCACGTTTAAGAACTTCTTTTATAATTTCCTTCATTGGGTCTTGAATATCGGAATCTTGATCATTTAACGGCTTATCAACAAAGAATAAAGAGTATAGTGGTAAATACTTTTTAAGATTTACCCAAATTTTCTTTCTATTATCTTCATTGTCTAATCTTCCGTCAATTTTTATTTGTGTTATTTGAGTTGTTATTTGGCCATCCTCATAAAAATGATTTCTAATGGCACTTCTTAATTCTTTACTTTTTGATCTATTAACACCTTCGGGATTAATTCCTAATTCTTTAAATTGTAGTTTTAGTGTTGTTCTTTTTTTGGAAAGTAAGTCTGTAAGGTTTTCGTTGTCAGGATAATCACAAATAATAACTGATTCTTCTGAAACACTTCCGGAACCTGAAACTGGAAATATTTTCTTTATTTCAAGTTGTCCATCCGGATTTAGAAGGTATTCGTTGGAAAGACTTGTAGCGATAGTATCATCTAAAATAAGTTCATCCGGGAAGTCGGTGAAAACGCACGTAATTTCAATTTTACTGTTATCATTTTCAATGCATAAATCGTTTTTATCAGGTTTTCCATTGAAAAAAATATCTAACGCTTCAAGGATTGTAGATTTACCGATGTCATTTTTTCCAATTATTACATTCAAGTCGGAAATATGTATTTCAGTTTCTTGAGAGTAACTTCTAAAATTCTTTAATTTAAGTTTGCTTAGTTTCATAGTTTTTTTTTGGTCAGCTTGCTAACAACTAGTGGTTAAACTGAACTTTTAATATAGAAATTTAAGTCCTATTAATATATTATCAGATAGCAATTTGTTTTTTGCTTAAATATAAAACATTATTTTATAACTAGTTATATAAATCAATTATCATAGTTTAAGAAATTCAACAAAAAAGTAACTCTAAAAAGTGTGTGTGTTTTATAAGCGATTAACAGGTATTATCTTACTAGTTACATTTCATTATCAAATTAAAGTTATCAACCATACTATTAATAATCCTCAAACTTCAATAACTTTGCAAAATGCAACTAAGAAAATTATACAAATCAGAAAACCTAACTTTTTACAGAGCAGATACCACTACTAGCTTAGAGTTACCTTTTGTTGTAAATGGTATTAGTGCTGGGTTTCCTTCTCCTGCTGATGATTTCTTAGATATCAATATAGATCTTAATAAACACCTTATCAAAAACCCAAGTACTACCTTTTATGGCAGAGTTCGTGGTGATTCTATGATTAATGCAGGTATGCATGATGGTGATTTGTTAATTATTGATAAAAGCTTAGAACCTAAAGATGGTAAAATAGCCGTTTGTTTTGTAGATGGTGAATTCACGGTCAAACGTATTAAAATAGAAAAAGATATTGTTTGGTTGGTAGCAGAGAATGAAAAATACAAACCCATAAAAGTAACCCAAGACAATGACTTTGTAATTTGGGGAATGGTTACCAACGTCATTAAATCGTTATAATGTTTGCTTTAGTAGATTGTAATAATTTCTACGCTTCTTGTGAGCGTGTATTCAATCCATTATTAAATAATAAGCCTGTAGTGGTATTATCTAATAATGATGGGTGTGTTATTGCGCGTTCTAATGAGGCAAAAGCATTGGGAATACCAATGGGAGCAGCTGCTTTTGAATACCGAAATGTATTTATTAAAAACAATGTACAGGTGTACTCTTCTAATTATGCCTTATATGGCGATATGAGTAGCAGAGTAATGAACTTGTTAGCTACGTTTACACCTGATATTGAAATTTATAGTATTGACGAAGCTTTTTTAAAGTTTGATGGCTTTGAGCTATTTACATTGCAAACCATTGGAGAGGAAATGAAAAATCAAGTAACTAAAGGTACTGGAATACCTATTAGTATCGGATTTGCCCCCACAAAAGCATTAGCAAAAGTAGCCAATAGAATTGCTAAAAAGTTTCCAGAAAAAACAAACGGAGTTTATATTATAGATTCTGAAGAAAAACGTGTTAAAGCTTTAAAGTGGTTAGCTATAGAAGATGTGTGGGGAATTGGAAGAAAGCACGCTAAAAGATTACGAGCCATAAATATAAATACAGCATACCAATTTACACAATTGTCAGACCAATGGGTTCGTACAAAAATGACAGTAGTGGGTTTAAGATTAAAACACGATTTAGAAGCCAAACCTTCATTAGACTTGGAGAGCGTAGCAAATAAAAAAATGATTGCTACAACACGTTCTTTTGATAAAATGCTAACCAGTTATGACGATATCAAAGAGCGTGTAAGTACTTTTGCAGTTTCTTGTGCCGAAAAAATGAGAAAGCAAAACTCTCAATGTAGTTTGTTAATGGTGTTTTTACATACCAACCGATTTAGAAAAGACTTACCGCAATATTATAAAAGTATTGTGGTAAAAACAGCCTATCCAACCAATTCAAGTATCGAGTTGGTAAAACAAGCAAAAAAAGGGCTAGAAGTAATTTTTAAAGAAGGGTATCACTATAAAAAAGCAGGAGTTATGGTAATGGGATTAACACCTACAGAAGCGAAACAATATACGTTGTTTAGTAAGGAAAACCCTAAACATGAACCCTTAATGAAAATTGTGGACCGTTTAAACCAGGCGTACGGTAACAACAAAATAAAACTAGGAAGCCAGTCTTTAGGTCGACAATTTAAAATGAAACAAGAAAAATTATCCCCAAGATATTCAACCAATATTAATGAAATAATTGAAATTAAAGTCTAATTTATTGTATGTTAAATAATTAATTCAGTTTTTAATATGTGACAATTTTTAGTTTTTAAACCAAGATAAATTAAATTTTAATTTCCTTCAAAATCAATCATTTGCTCTTTAGTAAGTTCCCCAGTTATACCATCAAGGGTTAAAGATAAATATTGTTCTTTCTTATAGTTGTAGTAAGTAATATTCCAAACTTTATTTCCTTCTTCTTCATTTTTAAAGATTTCAGTTTTAATTCCCCCTTTTTTGGGATATCCTCTATCTAGGATAATACTATTGTTTTCACAATATTCTAATACTTTATCCCATCCAAAAATATACCCTTGATCCATATTTATTTCTTTAATAAGTTTACCTTCCTCATTAAATTCATACCATATTCCATACTCTGATCCATTGTTAAATCTAACTCCTTTAATTTCTATATTACCATTTAAATAGAAGTTTTTAACAACAGAAAAACTACTATTCACAATGTAGGTAGTCTTATTATAACCATTAGCATAGTCAATAAACATTTGAAGCTCATCATCTGTATTAATAATTACTTGTCCGTTAATTTTTTGTTTATTGAATTTGTTAATATCAAATGTTTCAAATTCTTTTGTTACTTCTGGTATGATTATTTTATTATTCATCACTGTATTTTCTTGTGCCTTACAACTGTTTAATGTTAATAGTGTAATTACGATATATATTAATTTTTTCATTATCAATTATATTGAGTTATTTGCCCTTATCCATTGCCAATAAAATAAACTACAACGATTGTTGTTATTTGGATCACTTGTTATATTATGTGAATAATCTAATAGGTTGTCTGTTTTCTTAGCTTGATATGTAAACTCCGCATTTGAAGAAGCTACGCTATTAGTAAAAGTATGTGCTAAATTAAAAGAATGTAAGAACTCGTGTGCAGCAGTTTGTTCATTAGCTGATTTAAAAACAACAACATAATTTGCTCCTGGTGCTGAATAACCGCTTAAATTACCTACACCTCCTGATGGCATGCCATTTTCTTCAAAATAAAAGGCTCTAAAGTAGTTATTGTATTTTGAGTCAATATCAAATAATTTCTTTTCTAAATAATCAACTAGTTTTTCTCGTGGTATAGCAGGTCTAGCAGGTCTAGTAGCTGTAGCTGTTTGAGCAGGAATTAAGGTACTTATTTTTTGAATTTTTCCGTTTTTTACAAATCTTGAAAAATCATTATCAGAAGTTAAATCTAAATCTATAATTTCAGAATCAGGATGTAATTCAATGTAGGCTTGTTCTAAATATTTATTAATTCTGTCTTTTTCATCTAAAGCATTAGCTTTTTTAGGTCTTGCAGTTCTTGATATTTTAGACTTTAATTGAACAAATACTACTTTTTTCTGTTTATGCTTTGCTACATCATTTGCCCAAACATTGATCTTACCAGCAAGTTTACCTACTTCTTGTCCCTCATTATAGGCATTTATTACAATTTCTTGGTCAACAGTAAATTCTTTAATACATTTTATTGTAATAATATCATTTAACTTTTTAGTTCCTGTTTTGTTTTTAATATCTATTTTTTTGGGTGTAAAAGTGAAGCTATCACTGTCTTCAAATTTTAAAAAATCTGCTTTTTCTGTTACATCTATATGTATTTTAAGCTTAGCTTCTTTTCCTTTTTTTAGACTTAACCATTCTGTATAATGTTTATCGTTTACTTCATTACCGCTTTCATCAGTAATTTTTTTCCAAGCAACCTCAAATGGTTTGTATTTAGCTTTTAAACTATCCAGTGAAATAGGATCTTTTTTGAAACTTCCTTTACTTTTATTAGGGTTTGTCTCTAAAGTAGTGTAGGTGCTATCGGTGAATTGTTTACCTACAATATCTTCAAACTTATTATCCATAAATAAAGTTGTGTCATCTTTCCTAATCCAATCAAAACCAAATTCACCTTTCCAATTGTCATAAGGTCTAAAACTTACTAATACTTTAGGTGGAGGAACAATTTTTAATGCTTGGCTTTTAAGAGTTGAGCCACTGTGAGTAGCTTTAGCAATTAATTCATCTATTTCAGCTACCTTAAAATCTTCCCATTGTTCTTTTAACTCAAAAGGAGTTATTTCAAATAAACCATCTTCTTGAATAGTTTCATTAAGAGTTATTTGTTTTTTACCTTGTTCAAATTCAGTTCCATCTTTTTTGGTAATTGTAATACTAATAGCGTTTCCACTTTGATTGATTACTTTTCCTGATATACCAACACTTTCTGAATAGCTACTTTCTTGAATTTTTTCTTTGGTATCATTATGTATCCATTTAAGAAAAGAAATTGAGGGAGCATCTTCTTGTACAGAAATACTATTATTATTTTGATTTTCTGGAAAAGTAACTCTCCATTTAGAAGAATATACACCGTTTGAATTAGAATCTTCAAAGCCTGCTGATGTAATTTTTAATCTTTCACTTATTGGTTGATTATCAGTTGAAGAAAAGTTATTGTCCCAATAAACTAAATGAGCATCATAAAGTTTTATTTTACGTATTCTTCCACCAATTACTACAGGGTATATATGAAGTTCAATTTGTTTTGTTTGATTTTCACTGGAAGCCCATTCCGTAAAATTTATATCTTTTCTAGTTTCAACTGTCAGGTTTAAGTTTTGGAATACTGGTATTTGAGAAGGTTTACCAGTTTTATCAGCACCTTGTTTGAAACTTAAATTAAATCGAAGTACATTAATTTCTTTATCGTCAACAATTAACTTAGCTTTTATCATAGTTTTTTAAAATCAGAAATAGCAATTTTATAAAAATAGAAATTTGTTTCACAAATATTTGTGAAAATGTATAGTTAGCTTTAATAAGCTATATTTTGGTTATAAACTCAATAATTTGCATTTTATTCTATACAAGCTGTTTTTAAAGAAAAAAAGTATAATTAAAGTAACTTTTTAAAGTTAGGCATTTTTTAGGCAGGAAGATTTTTTGGGTAGTTGTAAGTGGTTTATTATTAACTTATTAAGTGCTAAATGTAAAATTACTTCTAAGCAGACGGTCACAGGTTCGAATCCTGTCGCGATCACAATAAGCCTTACTAATTTAGTAAGGCTTTTTTGTTTTATAAACTTTCATTATGATTAATCCTTACAAAATCTATTTAACGATTGTTTACTGAGATCAATATTAAAAAATTATACTATAATCAATTTAGATTTTTTTGAACAACAGCTTTCGACTTATACCGTAATTAAAGAGCTGTTTAGCGCAAAGTAAATAAGTGATACTGCTGGTATACTAGAGGAAATTAAATATGAAAGAGTAGAGGTTTAATGTGTGTTGAACAAGATTACTACGTGTTTTAAGTACTAAAGTTAGTAAATGAAATACAGATTTAAAATCTGCGAAAAATTTCGTAAAGGATTTAAAATCAATAGTTAATTTTATACACTGTTAACAACAGTTTAATTTATAGTTCATTAATTCCAAAATATAAAAACATAATTCCAAACAATAAGAATAAATATTTTACAAAAAAATCTTTTTTCGGTAAATAAAATTTTTTTTCAGGATTATTTGGATTGTAATATATTGGAGTTATTTCTCCAATTTTAAACTTTGAATTACTCTTACCTTTAATTCGTATATTTTTAGTTATTCCATCTTCTAAATGCTCAAAAGTTAGAATTGGGAATTTTAGTTTTACTTCATTATAGTTTCCTGGCTCTGTATCTTTTCTTATTTCTGTTACATAAGATATCACTCGAGCATTAGTTAGAATTCCGTTTTTTTTAATTAGAATATTTTCAATCATCGTTTTTAACGATAAGATTATAAAAACAACTCCTAGTATTATAAGTATATAATGCATTGTTTAGTTTTTTGTAGTTAACGATACCGTATAACCTTCATTTGCGGCTTAAATTAGTTATTATTTTCTTTTGTTCACTAGCGTTAGCAATTCTGAGTAGATTCGGACGTAGTCGAATCCGGCATAATTTCGGTTATATTATTGTAATTTCATTGTTTTTAAGTGTTTGGGAGAATTCAGTCAACGTTTTATTTCAATAACTATTTTTAGGACTAACTGAGAGGATAATTTTACTCTCAGTTTTGTTTTTTGGTACTCAATTCAGAATTAGGTTCTACAAAATTTCTCAAAATCTGAAGTGATTTTTTATAAAATCATTCAGCTTTGCTTTTCTTTGAATATAAACTAAAAAATCCTGCTGCTAATATTGCTAAAAGCACCCTTTGAATCCAAATATTCATATTATTAAATAGAGAACTTTGACCATCAAAAAAAGTTCCGATTAAGTATCCAATATTTATTATTCCTGCTACTAAGAATAAATATTTTATCTTTTTTTCCATTATAATTTGGTTTTATTTTTTTTGGTTCTCATAAATTTTAAAAAATTAGTAGTTAAAACAGAACTTTTATTAAACTTTAAAAGCTAATTACTAGATAAGTATTTATAGTTTTTGTAAATATATAGTTTTATTTTACTATTAATTATTTTGTTTTAGGATTTTATTTTTAAAGTAGGGATTTAGTATTACTTCTTTCATTTAATTAAACTTGAAGAAAATTTTGATATTCCTAATTTATAAGAGTAGAAGTATTCGTATGAAGGTTTTTATGTATCTTGTTGTAAAAAAGTTATTTTGCGTTTATGATTTAACTAATGTACTTTGTTAATAAATTAAACGGACTTTAATAATGAATTTAACTCTACGTTAGTACGTTGAAATAAATCAATAAAAACAAAACAAAATCAGAAACAAAATGCGCAAATATTACCAAACTAGTTGATTTCTTCTGGTCTGTGATATAACTGTAAACCATTGAAATTATAATGTAAGGAAGTATTAAAGCTAAGGGTAAAAAATGAATGATTGAGAATAGAATACCAATAATTAAGTAACTAAAAGTTTTGGAGTATTTTTTGCGTACAGTATTTTGCATAAAACCTCTGTAAGTAACTTCCTCTACAATTCCTGCTGTAAGTGATAATCCAAGTAAAAGAGGAAAGGCTGTTACTATATTATAATTTGAAAAGGATTTTAAAAATTCTAATTGCGCTGAGTTCTTTATATTAAAATTTACATAACTAAAGTATATAGTTAGTAAAGTAAATATTACCAAACCTAGAATTGTAAGCATATTTTTTCTGTCTGTAATAGTAAACTTTAAGCTTATTTTAATGTCATTCTCTTCAGTAAATGGATTCCATTTTATTATAATCTTCCAAAATATGTAAAGCATAATTAAAATTGGTATTAATCCAATACCAAACTTTGGGATATATTTAAGGTTAAGTTGTATAATTGTTTGATTAATAGTAATAATTGGATATAGTAAAACAATATTTAATAATAATGCTTTTAATAATGCAGGAGTTTTTTGCCAAACTTTTTTCATAATAGTATAAATTTTTAGTTTGAAACAAAAGTATTGGTAGTTAAAAACATACGAGTACTTTTAATATTGTTAGGACGTATTTTTGTTTAAATTTCTAAAAGCACTTGGTGTTTTTCCTGTTTTTTCTTTAAATATTCTATTAAAAGCGGATTTACTATTAAAACCGTTATTGTAAGCAATAATCATAATTTGATCTTTAGATGATATGAGTTCTTTTTTTATAGCTTCAACTCTATATGTGTTGATTAAATCGTAAAAATTATCAAACTCACTATATTTGATTATTTCAGTTAATTCAATGGATTTGATTTTTAGATGATTTGAAAGTTTAACTAATGAAAGTTCTTCATCCTGATAATATTGATTTTTTTCTAAAGCCTTTTTTAATTCATTTAATTTATCTTTAAATTGTTTTATTGATTTCTTATTTTGTTTAGATATCCCTTTTTTAGGAATACTAACATAGCTTTGTGATAATACGTTCGAATTAAAAATAAATGATAATAAAATCTGAATAACAACCATAACACTTAATAAAAGTCTAATGTTAATTATTGGATATATGTAATTAAGAAAATAAAGTATAATTGGAACTAAGAAAAGTAAAACCCATAGGCCATGAAACTTCAAAATCCAATTTGCACTTATATTTTTTAGGTTAGAAAAATGATTATAAAGAATAATATTAATTTTTTTTATCTCTCTTATACTCATACCAAAATAAACAGTCGATACTGTAATTACTACAAGGATAAAAATTAAAACCTCACCAGAGAAAAGAGATTTGTTGTTGTTAATATTTTCATTGTTTTTTATGTATTGCTCTATAATTAACTCATTAGGAACAGCTGAATAACTAATTATTGACAAGAACAATCCTAATAGAAATGGAAGAAAATTAAGATATGTTTGAAGCTTAAACTTAATTGTATTTAACAAAGATTTTGAATAAAGCCATAAAAATATGCTGTCTAATAATAACAAGTTCTGATCTAACATTAACAATATGGGGTATTTTAAAGCTATTTCAGAGTCTTTTAACAGAAAAAAAACAAGTCTTACAGTCCAAATAATATTAATTAAAAGAGCTATTTTAATAGGAATAGGCTTAGAATTTTTCCTTTTTAATAATTGAAAAATTGCAAAAAGATTTACACCAATACCTATTCCTAAAATAATATTCATTGCTAGTATTTATTTAATACCTATTTTTGTAGGTTTTTGTGTTAAAATTACGCGAGTTCTTTTCCGAAGCTGCGATGGAATAATTAGTAAAGTTTAATTTCTGCCAAGGAAATCCCGTAAGAAATAATTACATACTATGTTGTATCTAGTTTCTTTCTATCTTCATCATACCTTCAGCCATATTAATGATAATCAATTCTTTAATTTTATTTTTCTTTTTATTAAAAACAGATAGTGTTTTTGACTTTGAATCAAATGTCCAATGGCCTTTTCTTATAAAATGTCCATCGTTTTTGCTCATTTCTAACCAATGAAATTCACCATTTTTCTTTATTTCATATCTATAGCGAAACCGTGTTGGTGGAATTTTGTCATAACTACATTGTCTAAATATTTTAAAACTAGATTCATCACTGTATTCTTCAAAAGAGTCTGTCCAGCAGCCGTATATGTCAGATTTGTCAAATTTTATTTTCTGACTAATTATAGAAAGAGTTACAAAGAATAAAAAAAATAAAATTTTATATTTCATGGTGTTAATTATTATTAATTACAACAGTTTATAATCCGTAAGAACTGGACTAAGGTAGCTAAAAGTTTTTTAGTTATATACTAGCTCTAGTCATTCGCGATTATTTTATTTAATATGATCATTATCCAATTCTAAAAATGAAAGAAGTTTTAAATTTCTAAATATTAATCAGATATGATTCTATTAGTAAGTTGTTTTTAGGTTCTGCTTTTTAGATATTTAGATGTTTTTTTCTCAAAATCAAAGTTAGAAAAAGATACTGTTGTTAAAGTATCAATGTATCGAAATAGTCAGGATTTAATTAAGATATTAGTTCAATTAAAAAAAAATCATATCAAGTTCAATATGATAACTTCAGGTTGTAAGAAAAATTAAAAAGACAACAATAATTCATTTTTTTTCGATAATAAAACTTCAAAATTTAAGAATGTTTTTACTATTTGTAGATGTAAAACAATATTGTTTTTAATTCACTGTTTATAAGATTTTTATATTCTTATTGTAGAGCTCTTTTATGATATTTTTCGCAAAGCTATTATTTTATTTTGTATCTTCGTATTTTAATATGAGTCAGTTGTTTTATAAAATAGTAACCTTTTCAATGGCATTAGTAGTTGTTTTTTCTACAATGTCGTATACTATCAATAGTCACTTTTGTGGTGATACATTGGTAAGTAAAAGCTATTTTAGTGAAGCAAAAACTTGCGGAATGGAAATGAAGCAAGATATCAATAACAAAAAGTGTTCTATTACTAAAAAGAACTGCTGTAAAGACGTTATAAAAGTTATAGAAGGTCAAGATAATTTGAAAAAAAACTCTTCAGATTCATTATCACTAGACCAACAACTTTTTTTAGCAACATTTTATTATTCATATATTAATTTATTTGAAGGGTTGCACGATAAAGTAATACCTTTTAAAAATTATTCTCCACCACTCGTCGTCAAAGATATTCACGTTCTCGACGAAGTATATTTAATTTGATTTTAAAATATTAGACCACGTTATCCACTGAAAATTCAGAGGTTATATTGCTGTACACGGTATTTATATACCAATGTCTAATTATTTAAAATTATTTTTTATGCTAAATAAAAGCATCAAATTTTTAATAGAAAACAAACTCGTATCAGTTCTCTTATTAGTCCTTTTTGTAGGATGGGGAATTGTAAATGCACCTTTTAATTGGAACACGGGCTTTTTACCAAGCGCCCCTGTAGCCGTAGATGCCATTCCAGATATCGGCGAAAACCAACAAATTGTATTTACAAAATGGGACGGACGTTCCCCACAAAATATAGAAGATCAAATAACTTATCCGTTAACCACTTCGTTGTTAGGTATACCAGGCGTAAAAACCATTCGTAGTTCCTCAATGTTTGGGTTTTCGAGTATCTATGTGATTTTTGAAGAAGACGTCGAATTTTACTGGAGTCGTTCACGCATACTCGAAAAACTCAACTCGTTACCAAGTGGCTTATTGCCAGAGGGGGTTAATCCAACTTTAGGACCCGATGCCACAGGTTTAGGACAAGTATATTGGTACACATTAGAAGGCAGAGATAAAGACGGTAACGTAACAGGTGGGTGGGATTTACACGAACTACGAAGCATACAAGATTACTATGTAAAATACGCTTTATCATCGGCGGGAGGTGTGTCTGAAGTAGCATCAATTGGTGGATATGTTCAAGAATATCAAATTGACGTAAACCCTGAATTAATGCGTCAATACAACATCAATCTGCAACAAATTGTAAAAGCTGTAAAGCAAAGTAACCAAGACATCGGAGCGCAAACCACAGAAATTAACCAAGTAGAATATTTGGTGCGTGGTTTGGGTTATATAACATCTATAAAAGATATTGAAAATGCGGTAGTTTCATCAGCAAATTACACACCAATAAAAATACAAGACATTGCCAAAGTATCGCTCGGCGCAAAAACTCGTAGAGGGATTTTAGACAAAGAGGGCGCAGAAGTTGTGGGCGGTGTTGTGGTGGCACGTTATGGTGCAAATCCGTTAGAGGTTATTAATAATGCCAAAGAAAAAATTAAAGAATTAAGCGCAGGTTTACCCTCAAAAGTATTGGCAGACGGTACAACATCTCAATTAACCATTGTACCGTTTTACGACCGTTCAGAATTGATACAAGAAACATTAGGAACACTTAACGAAGCGCTCACATTAGAAATACTCATTACCATTTTAGTAATTATTGTAATGGTGTATAATTTACGAGCATCCATATTAATTTCGAGCTTATTACCTGTGGCGGTTTTAATGGTATTTATTGCAATGAAAGCCTTTGGAATAGATGCCAATATCGTAGCTTTATCTGGAATTGCAATCGCCATCGGAACAATGGTAGATGTAGGTGTAATTCTATCAGAAAATATCTTAAATCATTTAGAAAAGAACGAAAATGATTTACCAATTAATGCCATAGTTTACAATGCAACTGCTGAAGTTTCGGGCGCAATTATTACCGCAGTAATGACCACTATTATTAGCTTTTTACCAGTATTTACAATGGTTGGCGCAGAAGGTAAATTATTTAGTCCGTTGGCGTTTACCAAAACCTTTGCACTTATTATGGCATTGGTGGTGGCATTGTTTTTAATTCCGCCATTTGCAACTATCATTTTTAAACGAAGAAGTATTACCAAAAAACTATCGTACATTATCAATGCTGTATTAATTGGTTTGGGTGTTGTTTCTATTGTCTTCGGAAATTGGTTAGGAATACTTTTAATTGCTTTCGGTAGTACAGACATTTTAAAACTACAACAAAAAGTTTCAGACAAACAAGTAAACCTAATTAATATAGCTATTGCATCATTAGCTATTGTCTTTTTATTGGCTGAATATTGGCGACCTTTGGGCGTAGGCAAAAGTTTATTGTTAAACTTGTTGTTTGTGGGGATTATTTGTTTCGGGTTGTTAGGCGCATTCTCGTTATTACGAAAATATTATGGTCAAATTTTACAATGGGCATTAGCAAACAAAATGCTCTTTTTGGCAATTCCAACAACGATTACCATTCTAGGATTTTTAATTTTCAAAAACACAGGCAAAGAGTTTATGCCGTCTTTGAATGAAGGTTCGTTTTTACTAATGCCAACCTCAATGCCGCATTCGGGGGTTGAAGAAAACAAACGTGTTTTACAGCAGTTAGATATGGGTGTTGCCAATATTCCTGAAATAAAAACGGTAGTTGGTAAAGCAGGACGAACAGAATCGGCTTTAGACCCTGCGCCACTTTCAATGTACGAAAATGTAATTATTTACAAGCCAGAATATGCTCTTAATGCCCACGGCGAACGCCAGCGTTATCAAGTAAATAACGACGGATTATTTGTGTTGAAAAACGGCAAAATAGTAGCAAATCCAAATACAACTGATGGGACTTCTAAAATTATTTTTTCTGATGTTTCTACCGATGAATTAATTGAAGATAACGATGGCGAGTTTTACCGAAATTGGCGACCTAACATAAAATCTACCGACGATATTTGGAACGAAATCGTTAAGGCAACTAAAATACCAGGCGTTACATCTGCACCAAAATTACAACCTATCGAAACTCGATTGGTAATGCTACAAACAGGAATGCGAGCGCCAATGGGTATCAAAGTAAAAGGACAAAATTTAAAAGAAATTGAAGCTTTTGGCATTCAATTAGAAACCATATTAAAAACAGTTACTGGTGTTAAAAAAGAAGCTGTTTTTGCTGATAGAATTGTTGGGAAACCATATTTATTAATTGACATCGACAGAGAAAGAATAGCACGTTACGGCGTTTCTATTCAAGAGGTACAAGATGTTTTAAAAGTTGCTGTTGGTGGTATTCCATTAACCCAAACCGTCGAAGGACGAGAGCGTTATGGCGTGCGTGTTCGTTATCCAAGAGAACTACGTACCACGCCAACCGATTTAGAACAAATTTATGTACCAATAAACAAAGGAAACTCTGTACCGTTAAGTGAGTTGGCAACCATTCGTTATGAACAAGGCGCACAAGTAATTAAAAGTGAAGACACCTTTTTAATTGGCTACGTGTTGTTTGATAAGCTCAATGATTTTGCCGAAGTAACCGTAGTTAAAAATGCGCAAAAAGCCATTCAGCAAAGAATAGAAAGTGGCGAATTGATTGTGCCAAAAGGAATTAATTTTGAATTTACAGGAACGTATGAAAATCAGATACGAGCCGAAAAAACCTTGTCAGTAGTTGTACCATTGGCATTGCTTATCATTTTCATTATTCTATATTTTCAATTCCGTTCAACAACTACTTCTTTAATGGTGTTTACCGCAATTATTGTAGCCTTTGCAGGCGGATTTATAATGATGTGGCTATACGGACAATCGTGGTTTTTAAACTTTAGCGTTTTTGGGCAAAACATTCGAGAATTATTCCAAATGCATCCAATTAATTTAAGTGTGGCGGTTTGGGTAGGTTTTATTGCCTTGTTTGGTATTGCTACTGATGACGGCGTGGTTATGGCAACCTATTTAAAACAAACCTTTGCCAAAAATCAACCAATTACAAAAGCCGATATACGAAAATCGGTTGTAGAAGCAGGCGAAAAACGTATTAGACCGTGTTTAATGACAACGGCAACAACCGTTTTAGCATTACTGCCTGTACTAACATCCACAGGACGAGGAAGTGATATTATGATACCAATGGCAATTCCTGCCTTTGGTGGTATGATTATCGACGTTACATCCTACTTTTTACTACCTGTGTTGTACAGTTTACGAGAAGAATTTTTATTAAAAAGAAAGACAATAAATGAAAACTAAAAACATATTATCTATACTATTCATTCTTGTTTTTAGCGGATTTTCTAATGCTCAAGAACTGCAACCACTTATTGATGAAGCCTTGGCAAACAATCCAAAAATTAAACAGTTTGAACTGCAATACAAGCGTGTTTCAGAAAAGGTAAATGAAGTAAATACCTTACCCAATACCAACATTGGCGTAGGTTATTTTGTAAGCGAACCCGAAACAAGAACAGGTGCACAACGTTTTAAAGTATCGGTAAATCAAATGTTGCCTTGGTTTGGTACAATTAGTTCGAGAGAAGATTATGTGAGCTCGTTAGCCGATGCCAAGTTTGAAGATATTATCATTGCCAAACGACAATTGATCACATCGGTATCAACTTCATATTACAACTTGTATGCAATTAAGGCTAAACAGCAGGTTTTAACCGAAAATATCAACTTGCTAAAAACCTATGAAACTATGGCGTTAACGTCGGTTGAAGTTGGTAAAGCATCTGCCGTAGATGTGTTGCGTTTGCAAATGCGACAAAACGATTTAAACCAATCTAAAGCCGTTTTACAGCAACAGTTTTTAGCCGAACAAACAGCCTTTAATAAGCTATTAAACAGAGATAAAAATACAATAGTAAATGTGGTTTCAGAATTAGAAATTCCGTTGGATGACAGCACGATAAATACAGATAGTTTACAATTTCATCCTGAAATACTAAAGTATGATAAGTTGTATCGATCAGTTGAAAAATCGGAGTTATTAAACCAAAAAGAACGTAGTCCAATGATTGGCTTTGGTTTGGACTATATTAATGTTGTAGAGCGACCAGATATGAATTTTAACGATAACGGAAAAGATATTATAATGCCAATGGTATCGTTTTCTATTCCAATTTTCAATAAAAAATATAAGTCGAAAACCAAGCAAAACGAAATTCAGCAAGAAGAATTTAACACGCAAAAACAAGAACGATTTAACAAGTTGGAAACCTTGTTAGATAAAGCAATTAACGAGCGCACATCAGCAAGAATACGCTACAATACCCAAAGTAAAAACTTGAAACAAGCTAAAAATGCCGAAACTATTCTTGTTAAAAGCTACGAAACAGGTATGATTGATTTTAACGATGTTCTCGATATTCAAGAATTGCAGTTAAAATTTCAGTTAAACCAAATTAAGGCGGTGCAAAATTATTATGTACAAAGTGCCATTATTAACTATTTAATTCAGTAAAAAATGAAACACATATATAAAATTGACGGAATGACCTGCGGTAGTTGTAAAGCTAACGTAGAAAAGAGTTTAGGTAGTTTAGATAACGTTACCGATGTAAAGGTAAATCTTGAAAATAAAGAAGCTGAAATTACGATGAGTAAACATATTGGTTTATTTAAATTACAAAATGCATTGCAAGAAAAATATACCATTTCTGAAAAACCAGTTGTTAAAAAGGTAGCTACAAATGCCTTTTCAGACTTTGAAATGGCGCAAGAAAAAAGTAAATTCAAGCAATTAAAACCCTTGTTTTTAATCTTATTATACATCACGGTTGCAAGTATATTGTTACACTACAAAGATTGGAGTTGGCGAGAGTTTATGCTCGATTTCATGGGTTTGTTTTTTATCGTATTCAGCTTTTTTAAAATGTTAGATTTAAAAGGTTTTCCAGATAGTTTTAGAATGTACGACCCGTTAGCAAAACGAGTGCCCGTATATGCTAAAATTTATCCATTTATAGAAACCATTTTAGGATTGCTATTTTTAATACGATTTGAAATTAACATAGCACTAATTATTACCATAATCGTATTGGGAATAACCACCGTAGGTGTGACCAAAGCATTACTTGATAAAAAGGCAATTCGTTGTGCGTGTTTAGGTACGGCTTTAAAACTACCAATGACCGAAGCAACCTTTATAGAAAACACGATTATGTTAGTTATGGCAATAGCAATGTTAATAAATTAATCATCATGGTAAACAGACATACAGCTTTAAAAATCAGAAAAACACATCGCTATTTAGGTCTCTTTTTAGGCATTCAATTCCTGTTTTGGACAATTAGTGGTTTGTACTTCAGTTGGACAGATATTGACCATATACACGGTGATCATTTCAAGAATTTGGATTATCAACCACAAACGTTCAATAAATTAATTAGTCCATCACAACTCAATATTGCTAGTGGTATCAATACTATTGAACTAAGAGACATTAATAACACACCTTACTATTGGATAAATAATGAGCAATTATATAACGCTTTAAACGGAATAAAAAAGAATTTTATATCAAAAGAAGAAGCACTTTACATCGCAAATAAATATATGAAAAGTGGTCTGGAAGTAGAATCAATTGAGAAAATTAATGAGGTGGGTAAACACCATGAATACAGAGAACGTTTATTGCCTGCTTATATAATTTCCTATAAATCTGATGAAGCATTGAAAGCCTATGTATCTGTAAACGATGGTAAATTTCAAACCGTAAGACATCTTAGCTGGCGTTGGTTCGATTTTTTATGGATGACGCACACAATGGATTATGAAGGAAGAGACAATTTTAATACCACTATTTTAAGAGTTTTTTCTCTATTAGGATTAATTACTGTATTAAGTGGATTTTTATTGTGGTTCACATCATCACCATCAATTAGAAAATTATTAAAAAGAAAATTATAACCAATAAAATTAAAAAATTATGGAAAAACACAAACACGATAAAAAAGGTATGAGCAACTACACAAAATTCTTTTTAATGTTGGCTTGCTCATTTATAGCAATGTACATTACAATGTATTTAAATACCTATAAATTTGACCACGTGTATTTTAGTTTAACACGCTTTTATATGACCTGTTTAGGAGTTTCTACAATGGCAGTCATAATGTGGGTTTTTATGCGAAAAATGTATAATAACAAAAAAAAGAATATAGTCATACTTGCAGGTAGTTTTATCCTCTTTGTAGGGGCTTTAGGATTAGTTAGGACGCAAGCACCAATAATTGGAGATGTGCTTTGGATGAAAGCAATGATACCACATCATTCTATCGCAATTTTAACTAGTGAAAGAGCAGATATTAAAGATCCAGAAGTAAAAAAACTGGCAGAAGATATTATTAAAGCACAAAAAAAAGAAATTGCCGAAATGAAAGCAATGATTAAACGATTAGAAAATGAAAAATAACAAAATAATAATTTATATCGGCATACTTGCTATTGGATTGTTATTAGGTTGGTTACTATTTGGTGGTTCATTAAAGGAAGAAGCAGACCATAATCATAATGAAGTTACACAAACTAATCAAATGTGGACTTGTTCTATGCACCCACAAATTATGCAACCCGAAGCGGGCGACTGCCCAATTTGTGGTATGGATTTAATTCCTGCCGAAGCTGGTGCAGATGGTTTATCACCTAATCAATTTAAACTTACAAAAAATGCAATGGCATTGTCAAATGTGCAAACCACCATTATTGGTAACGCTACTGCAAATGCAGATAATATAATAACTTTATCTGGAAAAATTGCCGAAAACGAAGAAGCCAACGCAGTACAAGTAAGTTATTTTGCAGGACGCATAGAGCGTTTGAATATCAATTTTACAGGCGAAAGCGTTAAAAAAGGACAACTTTTAGCCACTATTTATTCGCCCGAATTGGTTAAGGCACAACAAGAATTATTAACTGCATCTACCTTAAAAGAAACGCAACCTCCATTGTATAAAGCAGTACGTAATAAGTTAAAATTATGGAAGCTGTCAGATGATCAAATCAATCAAATTGAAAGTTCAAAAAAGGTAAAAGAAAACTTTCCTGTGTATGCTACTGTATCAGGAACAGTTTCAGAAAAATTAGTAGAACAAGGCGATTATATAAAACAAGGACAGCCCTTATTAAAAATCGCCAATTTGAATACGGTTTGGGCAAACTTTGACGTGTACGAAAATCAAATCCCTAATTTTAAAGTTGGGCAAGCTATTGCTATTACCACTAATGCGTATCCTAACGAGGTTTTTAATACGAAGATTTCGTTTATCAATCCTGTTTTAAATCCGCAAACACGTACCGTAACTGTTCGAGCAATTTTAAACAATCGCAAAGAACTGTTTAAACCAGAAATGTTTGTAACAGGTATAGTAGATGCAAAAGTAAAAGATGAAAAAGCGCAATTATTGATACCTGCATCGGCTGTTTTATGGACAGGAAAACGCTCAATAGTATATGTAAAACCAGATGTCGACAATCCTATTTTTGAAATGAAAGAAATAGTATTAGGTAGTAAGTTAGGCGACAATTACGAAGTGAAAAGGGGCTTACAATCAGGCGACGAAGTGGTAACCAATGGCGTATTTACAATTGATGCATCAGCACAGTTACAAGGCAAAAGGTCGATGATGAACCATAAAAAAACAATTAGCGAACAGTTTGAAGTGGGTAAACAATTCACATCGCAATTACAAACTGCCTATGATGCGTATATCAAACTAAAAGATAATCTCATAAAATCGGATGCTGAATTAGCAAAAAACAGCGCATCAACTTTATACAAGGCATTACAAAATATCAATATGAAATTGTTAGCTGATAATGAGGCTCACACACAATGGATGGTATTAAATAAAACTTTGAAATCGAATAGTAAGGCTATTGCTAATTCCGAAGATATTAAAGTACAGCGTAAACAATTTAAGATATTATCAGAGCATTTTATTTTGGCTGTGCAATCATTTGGTATAAATGAAATTAGTTATAAGCAATATTGCCCAATGGCAGACAACGATAAGGGTGGATATTGGTTAAGTAAAGAAAAACAAGTATTAAATCCGTATTTCGGCGATATGATGTTGAAATGTGGCGAAGTAAAACAAGTAATAAATAACAAGTAAATTTTTAAAAAATGAAGAGAGTAATTTTAAACGTAGCAATTATTGCTACAATGAGTTTTGTAAGTTGTAAAAGTGAAGCTAAGAAAGAAACACAAGAAACAACTAAAACAGAAGTAACTGAAAAAGTAGCGATTACTAATGCGTCATTTGGCGTAAGAGGAAACTGTAGCATGTGTAAAAATACAATTGAAACTGCAGCGAATGGTGTAGCAGGTGTTACCAATGCTAATTGGGATGTTAATAAAAAGAAAATTGATGTTTCTTTTGATGCTAGTAAAACAGATGAAATGACAATTCATAAAGCCATAGCAGCTTCGGGATATGATACTGAAAAAGTTAGCGGTAGTGAAGAAGCCTATAAAAATTTACCGGGTTGTTGTAAATATGATCATGAAATGGAGATGAATCAGTCAGGTGAATTAAAAGCTGAAGATCACTCAAGTCACAATCACTAAAAAAAGAGCCTTTTAAAAAGGCTCTTTTTTTTATCAGTAAGGTATTATTTTTTCTTTTAAAATTAGGGAAAAACAAAAGGACATTTGCAAACAAATAATGTTACATAAAAATCTAATAGTACAAGCATAATTTAGAAAGAATTTACAATTGTAAATAAATTTCAGAAAAAAGTACCATTTTATAAAATAGAGTTTATTGTATATTACAGAGAGTTGATAGCTTATTAAAAATTACAAACAATATTTAAAAAAAAATAGTTTTTAAGGTAGGAGTTTTTCCAATTTAACTGTTATATATATGAAAATATCAGAGTTTATTAATTAAAAATATTTTATCATGAAAAAAAAAATAAACACCAAGTTTGTAAATATGCTATTATTAGCGTCTTTTTTTCTTTTATTAACAAGCTGTAGTGAAGATGAGGTAAGCACTAATGCTAGAGTGAAATTAGTAGTTAATACAACAAGTAATACTTCAGGCACTCAGTTAAGATCATCTATTCAAAATCAATTAAATTTTTCATCAGGATACATTACTATTAGAGAAGTAGTTTTTGATGGCGAGAATCAATCAACAAATCAATCAATATCGAGGTCACATGAGCAAATCGCAAGCGTAAATTACCAAACGGGAGCTATCTCTCCCGAATTAATAGTTACGGTACCTGGAGGTTTATATTCAAATGTGAATTTAGGTATTGAATTACAAGATGATACAAGTAATCCATCTGTAGTTATTGAGGGATCTTATACTAATTCAAACAATGAAGAACTGCCAATTAGGTTTGAGTTTAATTCAGGCGAAGTTTTTGAAGCAAATGCACAAACAGTAATGATTAATAATAATGCAGATATTGTTGGAAAAATAACTTTTGATGCAATAAGCTGGTTCTCTACAGTTACAGCGGAGCAGTTAGATTCGGCAATTTTAACAAACGGTGTAATAGTTATAAGTTCTACAAGTAATACTGAAATCTTTTCAATAGTTGCAGATAAATTAGATGTTGATACAGAAGCTGTATTTGAGTAATATAATTTACAAATACTTTTAATAAACCTCCATATTTGGAGGTTTATTTTTTATATTTTGTGTGAAATTTATTTTTTAATATTAAAAACTACTTTAAATATAGTTTTTACTGAATTAACTAATTAAATCATATGCACCATTTACCAATTCCTACAGGAACTACTTGGCCGCCAACTTTTATTTGGTATGTGTCGTCAATTATGTTTCCGTTTAATTGAATATAAGACTTTCTTCCCATTTCAAAACCTTGTTCTACAGTAGCATTTATAAATGATGTTTGATTTTTTAATAAATATGCTAAAAAACACCCATTAGCACTACCGGTAGCAGCATCTTCAATAAGATTGTTGTTTTCTATTAAAAACATTCTAGTATTGTATTGGTTTTGGCTTTCATGTGTTTCTTCGCAAGTGAAAAATAGTGAAGTGGTCAAACCGTTTATACTATTTGTTTTGTATTTCTTATGCTGTTTTAAAAAGGCAATTACTTTTTGTGCATCTAATTGAAGGTTTTGCATATGTTGCTTTTTAGCAATTGGTATGATGATGTAAGGTAAGCCTGTGCTAATTTCTTCAATAGGTTTACGTAAATCTAATGTAGTCAAATTTATACCTAAGCCCCCAGCAATAGTTTGATGACTGTAATTAGTAATGAACTCTGGAGCGGCTTGTTTCATAATAAAATTACTGGCTTCAAGATTTTTTGGATTAGATATTTCAATTTCAATATCAGCATGTTTTAGCTGTAAGATAATTTTTTTTGGTGCTGATGATAGTAGGTGCTTAGCTATAATATAAGCTGTGCCTAAAGACGGATGTCCCGCAAACGGAACTTCATATTCGGGTGTGAAAATACGAACCTCAAAACAGTTGTTATCATTGTTTTTTTTGATAAAAGTAATTTCTGCAAATCCCAATTCCCTGGCAATTGTTAACATGGTGTTTGAGCATAAAGCATTTTCAAAATCGATAAAAACTGCTAGCTGATTTCCTCCGTATTTTTTTGAAGTAAATACATCAACTAAATAATAATTAATAGTGGTCATTACGGTACTTAAAATAGTTTTTTGTTAAATCTAGATCATATTTTTGGTATTAGATAATTCTAAATCTATTATTTTAAAAGTAGTAATTGCAGCTTTATTAGAAACAGAATAATCGCTATCGGTTTGACTTTTTAAGTAGTTAGTTAGGATATCCCAACCAGCTTCTTTTGGACTCATAGCTAAATATGTATATGGAATATTTTTAAGTGTTTGTTTTAAATTTGTTGCTAACTGTTTTGAACCCATAGAAGAACCTAATACTACATATAAAATACCTAAAATTTCCTTTTCAGATAGCTGAGATTCATTATTTAAAACCAAGTTTGAAGGATTTATATTTAAATGAATAAGATCATCATAAATTTTATGGTGTCTTATCACTAACTTAGGTTTAAGCTCAGGTATTTTCAATTTATTTATATTAGGAATCAGGTCTCTCCATGGTTTGTAAAAAGCCCATAGCATTTGTTTATATTCATTTAAAGTTATTTTTTTTTCTTGACAGGCATTTAGAATATGGTTGTTGTGAATTGCACTATGAACTTTTGAGGTGGAGTACCTTAATGAGTTTAATAAAGATTCCATAAATTTAGTTTGTTTTATTTATATAATAATTTACTTTTTCTAGTAAATAACTTGTTGTAAAGGGTTTAATTAGAGTTTCATTAATATCAAATTTATTAGTGTAATAAGAACCATTATTTTTTTTTGCAGATAATGAGCCAGATACAATTATTATAGGAGCATTTTTTACCCAGTTTAACCTTTTAACATCTCTTTTTTTTAAAAAATTTAAAAAAGTAATCCCACCAATTCCGTTGTAATTACCATCTTCATTTTTAATAAATATGTCACATATAATTAAGTCATATTCACAAAATAAGCATAAATTCATTGCTTCTTTAAAATCCGATGTAATGTCAACATAAAAGCCTTTTTCTTCAAGTGCTTTTCGCCACTGTAAGGTTAAGTCAATATCATCTTCATATATTAAAATAGAACTCTTTTTTTTCATGTTATATTTTGATTAATATTTTTTATTGCGTTAGCTAGTTTAGCTTTACTAACAGGTTTTGTTAAAATAGCTATACTATGATAACTTTTAAGGTTTTGGTCCTTGCTTCCATAACCAGTGGCAAAAACAAAAGGGATTTTTTTTTGATGGAGTAAATCAGCTACTTTTCCACTAAATTCCCCTCTAATATTAGCATCTAAAATGGCAATATCATACCATTTAGTATTTATACAGTTAATTGCAGTTTCAATTGCGGGAATAGTATCCACTTCTTTAGCTCCTAATTGCTTTAATAGCGCAGTGGTTTCTTTTGCTATAATGTAATCATCTTCTAATATTAATGCCTTAAAGTTTTGTAATCCAGTATTTAAAGAGTCATCATTGTTTGTATTATTTTTGTTTAATAAAATTTCTGAAGTTGCTATAGGAATTTTAAAGAAGGCTTCAATGCCTTTTGGTAAAAATTTAATGTCAGAGGTTCCCTTAAACTCATAGGGTAATGCTTCTGTAATTAAAGTATAGCCGAAACCAAATCGAGAAGGTTTTTTAACAATAGGGCCATCAGTTTCTTTCCAGTGAATAGATAAATTTTCATTTTTAAATTTCCATTCAATTTTTATAAAACCATTAGAGTTTGATAAAGCACCATATTTTGACGAATTTGAGGCAAGTTCATGAATAATTAATGAGAATAAGGATGCTAAATTAGCAGGTAATGCATATTCTTTTCCTTTTAATAATATTCTTGAACCAATATATTCACGATAGGAAACTAATGAACGATCAAAAAAAGTACGGATATTTATTGGTTTCCAATTTTGCTCGGTAAGAAGTTTTTGAGTTTCAGATAAAGCTAATATTCTTTGCTTTAATGTTATTATATATGATTCTATCGAATGAGCTTTGTATTGAGATTGTGATACAATAGAACTAACCAATGCTAGGGTGTTTCTTACTCTATGGTTAAGTTCTCTTATTACCAGTCCAAGCCGTTCTCGATGTTCATTCTGAATGTTTATGGATGACATGATTTTAGTTAAAGCTTCTCCAAGCGCAACACCAATACTAAAATCAAAATCATCAAAAGGATCAGACTGTTGATGTTTAGATGAGACATATTCACTAAATGAAGCTCGTGGGTTAAGTCGAAATCCATCTTCAGTTTTTTCAATTTTTTTAGTAGGGTTTCCTGCCCATTGTACTTGCTTTTCTATTTGTTTTCTAAAATAAAAAACGTATTGATATGATTTTACAGGTACAGGAATCGCAAAAACTCCTGCAATTTCATCAATTTGTAAATCTGGATAATTAGAAGCTATAGAATTAATAGCTATGGGAGTTGTAGTATCTTTATTTATTGTAAAATCGTTATTAATGTAGGTTGCTAACTTTATTGCACTATTTTTTCCCAAGCATGTACCATAAGTATCGTATGAGTTGTTACCAAGCAATGCTACACCATCACATTCTAATAAAGTAGCTAATTCTGGACCAACAGATTCCCAATAAGATTTAAACCCTAATACACTATCATCTGATATAAATAGACTTGAAACAATTCTTGATGATTCTTGGGTGATTGCTAATTGTTGTTTTTGTAAAATAGCACCTAACATCAATGAAATAGATCGTCCTAGAATTTCTAGAGTTGTCAAGATTTCAGAATCAAGCATTTTTTCTTTAAGATGATGAAAGGCAAATAGCCCCCACATTTTCCCATTAATAACAATTGGTATACTTAGAGAACCTTTAATATTCATGTTACTTAAATACATAGCATGAACAGGAACAACACCTCTAAATATGGCTAAAGAAAGATCTAAAGGTTTTTGATTATCATCTAAAGTGTGAATTTTTATTTGATCTGCTGCTACGGCAGGTATAATTCTAATTGGGGTTTGAGTATATAATTTTCTCGCCGCTTGTGGAATATCAAATGCAGGAAAACGCAAACCTAAATAAGATTCTATCAAAGGGCTTTTAGATTCTGCAATAACTTCACCAGCACCGTCAGATAAAAACTTATAGGCCTTAACCCTGTCAAAACCAGATATAGCTCTAAGTTCTTCAACAACATGTTCTAGTAATGATTGTATTTTTTGATGAGACGATATTCTATACAACACATGTTGTACATAGTCTAAAGATTTTATTCCAGTTTCTTGGTTAGAATTGGTTTTTTGTAGTTCTAAAATTAACCGATTATTTTTGATATGTACAAAAGCATCACACTTTAAATTGTTAGCTTCAATTCTTCCTACATATTCTCTTTGAATTTTTATGGTGCTGTGTGCTAGAGTATTATTACATTGATGAATAAATTCTTCAGAAAAAAAAGAATTTAATTTTTTACCTAAAATAGCTTCAACAGGAGAATTACACCATTCAGAACAGTTGTCAGATACATGTGTAATTACAAAATTATTTGGTGTAATACCAAACAAATAGCCAAAAGGCTGTATATATCCAACATCATTAATTACTTGTTTTTCACAATTATCAATTGCTTGTTTTTCTAAATTTAATTTGGAAGTTTCATTATTCATAATCATTAGTTAGACAAACCACTATTAAAGAATTTAATAAAGTAGTTTAATTGATAAGTAAGTTAACTAATTTATAGAATATATAAGTAAAAAACAATATTTATTTAATTGTAAATCAGCGTTTTGATTGTTTTGTGTGATTGTTTTTTTAATAATAATTAAACAAAAAAATTTTATTTAGGTTTAATTAATTATTAATATTTTTTTTGTTGTAAGATCTTTAATTTTATACTATTACAGGCTTCTACATTGTGTTTTTTAATAGTTATAGAGTTTTTGTGTTAAAATGTAGGTTATTTGTTATTAAATACATTACGTAGAAGCATATAATAATTTTAAAAGTTGGGAAAAGATTTCTCAAAAAGTAATTTCAGAAAAGGGTTAGTTGTAAAACAAAATAAATAGTTTGTGTAATTTTTTATAATTTTTGTTTATAAGTTATCTACAGGGTTAAATAAAGTGATTTCAAGTGTTTTTTGACCTTTAAGTATACCTTTTCCACCAGCCATAAGGCTTTTTATTTTACTATTTTTTAAATGTAAATCTACTATAATTAAACTATTAGATGGTTTTTTCATATACTTTCCTTGTTGAATTTTAAATTTATTTTTCTTTTTGTTTAGTATATCATATAGGTAACAAGCTAATGGCCCTGCAGCCATTCCAGTTGCAGATTCTTCTAAAATACCATAACGAGGAGCAAACATTCTTGTGGTAGCGTCTAGACTTTCATTTTCTATTTGGTTAGTAAATATATAGAAGCCAATTAAATCTAAATCTTCACTAATTTTATTTATGAGTTTATGGTTTGGTTGTATTGAGGCTAGTATTTTACTTGATTTTACAGGAATTATGATAAATGAATTCCCGGTGTTAACCAATCGAATAGGAGCGTTTTTTATTAGTTGCTTATTAGTAATTCCCAACGATTTTAAAATTTGTTTTTCATGATTTTTTACTGTTGTGTATTTAGGTGCAGACTGTTCCATAAACGCTAATTCTCCAGAAAGTTTGATTAGTCGGTTACCATCAATAGTTTCTTTAGAGGATTCATTTTTAGTAAGCTTACCTATTTGTTTTAAATATGAGAATGTTGCCACGGTAGCATGTCCGCAATGAGCAATTTGTTTTTTCGGAG
This sequence comes from Tenacibaculum geojense, assembly GCF_042676005.1. Taxonomy (NCBI): domain Bacteria; kingdom Pseudomonadati; phylum Bacteroidota; class Flavobacteriia; order Flavobacteriales; family Flavobacteriaceae; genus Tenacibaculum; species Tenacibaculum geojense. The sequence goes on from NZ_JBHTJR010000022.1 coordinate 99,048, forward strand.
TAAAAAAGTCTAACTTAAAATCGGCAGTTTTAGATTTCGATACAAATGCAGTTTCTGAAAGTCCTACTTTTTTTGCAATTTCAAGTTTGTTTACGTTTGAAAGATGGTCTGCATCAAGTACAACTCCTGCAGGATTACCACCTAAATCATTTGCTGCAAAAGCATTAATGATTTTCACTTTTATTGATTTTGTTTTATCCATTGTAAATAATTTAGATTGTTTAGCAGATGGACGAAAAAGTTTAAAAAAAGACGAAGTTTAATTGATTTTTTTATGAAAATCGATTACAGTTCCAGTAGTATCTGATTCTACATTTGGACAATCGAGAATGTTTTTCTTGAGAATATTTCTTGCCTTTTGTACTCTTGATTTTGCACTAGAATAAGGAAGTTGTATTCGTTCAGCGTATTGTTTCTGTGATAGCATTTTTAAATACGTTAATACAATAGCTTCTTGATACTCTTTGGTAAGCCCTTTAATTTTATCATTTATACAATTGGTGAGTTTAGCATATTCAAAATCATCAACATCATTTTCTGCTAAATTGTTGTTTTTAGATAGCCTTAAAACCTTTTTTTGGCTCCTGTAATGATCTACAATGGTATTTCTTGTAATTTGATAGACCCAAGAAGTTAATTTTGACGTTTGTTTGAGTTGATCAAGGTTTAATTGTATTTTTAAAAAAACATCTTGTAAAATATCATGCGCCAAATTTTCATCTTTAACCTTAGCAAAAATAAAGTAATACAATTCTTCATTTAAATCAATCCATATGGTTTCAACTTTATTCTGCATTTAGTTAAATTTAAATATATTTAGTTATCACATTTTTTAATAATTGAGTTGCTCAAAACCATTTTTTTTATCTGTTTTAAAATAAATTTTGTTTTAAACTATCCAATAAATTTAAAGAAATAAATAGTATAAATTCAATTATTGTTATGAACTCCTTTGTACACACTTGGATTATGTTTTTCCATATAAAACTCTGGGTTTGCTACTTCAGTAAAGCCAAACTTTTTATAAAGCCATTCAGCAGTATTGGTTAATAAAATCCAACGTCTTAAACCTTGAAGGTTAGGGTGTTCCATTATTTCTTCAATTAACCATTTGCTTAATCCTTTTCCTCGGTATTCATCCAAAACATATACATCGCCTAAATATGCGATGGTCGCGTAATCCGATATTACTCTGGCAAAGCCAATTTGTTTATTTTGATGATAAAGACCAAAGTTTAACGAGTTCTCTATAGATGTTTTTAAAGTTTCAATGGGTATTCCGTAAGCCCAGTCGGTTTCATTAGCTAAAAACTGATGAATACGTTTAATATCTAACTTATTTTTATCTGTAGAAATGGTAAAATCATTTCTGTGGTTCTCTATATTTTTCACTACAATTTTTATTAACTAACGGTTTAGTGTAATCTATGTTTTTTGATGTTAAACATCATAAAGTTTACTGAGTGTATAACTTACTATTAAATCATTGATTTATTACAGTAGGTTGCTTTTTCAAAATCTCTAATATTTATAGAAATAATAGGAACTTGAGGAAACATCAATTTTAATTCAGTAATAATTCTTTCTGATAAGTTCTTTTTTTGAGTTGCGGTTCTACCTTCCATGATATTTCCAAATATGTGAATAAAATCGTTTTTAGTATTACCAATGGTATAATATTCAAAAGGATTTATTCTCACTTTAATATCTCCTTTTTCAAAAAGCTCGGTAGCTTCAACTGTATCATGTACTTTTTGAATAATTTCTTCTGGTGATTTTAACTGAATAATATTTTTTGAACAGTCAATAACAAAATGTGGCATGTTTTTTTAGTTGTATTGTTTAGTAAATTTAATAAATATTACGGTAGTAGGAGAGGGAACCAGTTACTTATTAAGTAAGGATTATAATTTTTTAATCCCAAATCAAAGGTCTATCTACATTCATAGTTCTTAAATAGGCTAAAAACTGTCCTGTATGCACAGATTCATGATACCCAATACGATATAAATATTTTGCAAGGTTTTTCTTATCTCCATTTCCTGGGTGTATAATTTCGGTTTTTTTTAAGTCTGAATCAGAAAACTTAAGAACAGTTTTTAGAAATGCTTCTCTGAAAGGTTTAGCAAACTCAAGTTCTTCTTTTAAATTTATAAAAGGTTTATTTTTCCAAGGAGAGTTTAAGTTTGATACATCTTTTTTATTGATAATAAAATTCCAACCATAATCTGCCTCTAAAACATGTCTTATCATTTCAGAAGCACTCATTGCTTTATTATCGGGCTTCCAATGGTAGTATTCTTTAGGTAAACCCTCCCAAAGTTTAATACTTCTTCTCCTAATCTCTTTAAAATTTACGACAATAAGTTCTGATTGTGTCATTTAATTAGGGTTTACTATTGAGAGTTTACTTATTACTCCGATTCTATTGTTTCATAATACGGTGCAATTGCGGTTATCCATCCTTCAATACCTGTAAAGTTAGAAGAAATTAAGTTTCCAGAGTTTTGTTCAAATCGGCTAATACCATTAACTAAAGTTACTCCCACTAGCTCATTATTAAAAGTAGTTAAACAATAGGTATCTACACTTCCAGCCAGTGGAATAACACTTTCATTTTTATTAGATAAATTTAGTTTTACTACAGGGTTTGTTACTGTATATCGTAAATAGTATAAATAATTACCATGAATAGCTATATCAGGGATGCTAAGTGAGGCATTTTGTGTTACTATTTCTTCAACAAAAGTTCCGTTTTTTTCAATCTTGTTAATAATATTAGTTTCATAGACCGAATAATATATATAATCATTATCAACCGCGATACCTTCTGTTCGAATGTTTGGGATTTCAGAAATTATTGCACCTGTTTGCGGATCGATTTGGTATATTGATTCTTCTTCACCAATACCACCAACCCATAAAAACTCACCATCGTATGCCATTGCATGTGGAGATTCAAGGTTTTCCGGGAGCTCAAGTTCCCTTTCTAATAAACCATTAGTTTCGTTGTATAGGTATATTCCTGGTTCTTGATACCTTCTATGTTTTAATAACCATAATTTTTTATCAATAGTATCATTTACTACTTGACTATTACTTGGAAATTGAAGATACGGATCATTACATGAGGATATTAAAAATATAAGAATGATTGACTTTACTAGTACTTTTATTGCTTTCATAATCATTAATCAATTATATTTTAATGGCTTTATGAACTTCATTACTACCATTAGATAGCATAATTTCAAAGAAATATACACCACTACTTAGGTTAAATAAATCAATAGTTGCTTTACCGTTAACTAAATGGTCTGTTCTGCTCATTAAAAAGGCTCCAGAGCTATCATAAATTTTATATGAAACAGATTCTAGATATTCAATACTCGATAAATTAATGGTATTTTTAAAAGGATTTGGATATAGTAACCATTTTTTATTTTCTTGAAATTTATCATCTTGATTCGGAATACAACCTAGTGAAATATCAAACTCAGATTTTAAAATATCACCTACTTTTAAATTAACAAAACTGTCGTTTAAGGTATGATTGAAAAAGGTTTCATCGATAATTGCATCACTTGCACCTAAAAAGTTTTGGAGTAGCGTTGCAAATGTTTGCCTATAGTCATACTGAACCGTTGTAAGTTGAAAATTATTAGCGCTTGTAGCTTCTGACAAATCAGGATTGGTTCCTGATACACCTCCTTTTACAGGTTTACCAAAAATAAACATAGGAGCAATTTCACCATGGTCTGTCCCTAAATTTCCATTTTCTGCTGCTTTTCTACCAAACTCAGAAAAGGTAAGTCCAACTACATCGTCTGCTAAACTTTGGCTGTTTAAATCATTCATAAAAGCTTCTATGGCACCAGATAATTCTGAAAGTAAACTATAATGCGAGCCAATAACTTCTCCACCTCCTTGTACTTGTGAATCATGTGTGTCAAAACCATGAATATGCACCATGTATATTTTGGTTTTTAAATCGCCACTAATTAATCGAGCTACCGTTTTTAATTGATTAGATAAGTCATTATCTGGATAAGTTGTAGCATTGGTACCTCTTCCAAAGGCAGCAGAAATAGCCTCTGAATACGTGTCTGTAGACGAGTCGATTCCTGTTAAAAATCGTAATTGGTCTCCGTAGTCTGAATCTGGATAATTAGCAGGAGGCTCACCTAGTAATCCATTAACAATTGAATAAAAGTTATTTGGATCTTGCCTCGAAAGGTTTAAAGATAAATTATGTGCTTCTTGAGAATGGAAACCTAGCGATCTATTAACCGCACCAATTTCAATGGCAATAGGGAAGTTTTGCGTAACTAAATTTGAATAATAACGCTCCATAAAGCGTCCCATCCAACCTGTGGTAGATCCGTTTAAAACACTATTTCCATCGTTTCCTGTTAAATATAAATCATTAGACCTAAAATGACTTTTATTTTGTGATGGATATCCTACAGATTGCATGATTCGTACCCAACCTCTATCGTATAAACTTTTAATACCTGTAAGTGCAGGATGTAACCCTATTTGTTGATTATTTACAAGTGTTCTGTCTAATGTAATGTATTGATTACTCCCTGTAACCGGAACTTTTATTTTGGGTCTTAGGTTACTGTAAATATCATATTGATTTAGCGGTACAATGGTGTTTAAACCATCATTTCCTCCAGATAAATTTACGAGTACTAGTTTTCTGTTAGAAATATCTGGACAATCTACATATGGCATAAATGTTTTTAATGCAGCCTGCAGTTGGAATGGTGTTAAACTAATTGCTGAAGCTGTTGCCGAAAGTTTTATAAAATTTCTTCTTTTCATAATTACATTAATTGAAATTCAGCTGCATTAATCATGGCAGTAACTAAAGCATCAATACGTGTTTTTACAGTAAAATTGTCGTTATCATTTAAATATCTATTCCATATACCAGTCCAATAATAATCTGGAAAGCCATCTTCTACCAAAAACTGTTTAAAATAGTTTACTCTATCAGCATCAATAGCTTCTGGGTACAATAAATTGGCCATTTCAGAGACTAATACATTAGGGTCTTGAGCGCCTGTAATGTTATTTCTTACAAATAAAACGGTGTCTATGGTTGCGGAAATTTCACCCGAACTAATGGTGTTTACTCCTTGAATTAAACTTTCAATAAGACTATACCTACCTATAATTGTATTGGACGAAAACCAATATCTATCAAAATCGGGTTCTTGAAAATATGCATGGTAACCAGCTACATCAAAAGGACTGAAAAGATCCATACCTGATGTAACAAAATAGTTATCATGTATAAACCTTTTGAAAAAAATATGATAATATTCTAAAGGATTATTGCTGGAATTTGGAATGGATGCATTAAATAATGAACATATTTCAGATACTAATTGTAGTGGACTTTTAATGATGCTTCCAATCGTTTCATCTGTAGCAATACTATCGTCAGCATCGTAAAAATGTTGGCTAGAAAGTAGGGTTCTTACCACAGGAACTATTTCAAAATCATTTGCAATTAACAAGTCTGCTAAAGGAGTAATAATATCTGCTTCAACCTCATCATCCCATTTACTTTTTACAAAATAACGATATAATTTTCTACAGTAAGCTTTCGCAGTTTCTTGTTGAGCAAAAACCATTTCAACAAAATCATCTAGTTCTTCAAATATTTCGGTGGTAGTTTCTCTACCAATAATAGTTTGATTGTTAAAAGCGTTACTAAATGTTTTATTATCAGAATTATGTTGTTCAAAGTTCACATAACCCATTGGAATTCCTGTGTCTGGGTCAATGATACTTCTGTTTTCTTCTATTTTAAATCCAGAAAATACTTTTGCGGCCTCTTGTATATCTTCTTCTGTGTAGTTAGTGTAATTTCCAGGACCAATTTGCTCTCCTCTTAAAATAGTAAAAAGCTCTAAATATTCTCTAGCGTAATTTTCATTAGGGTTGTATTTATTATTTCTATGATTATCTAAATAGTACAGCATAGAACTATCTAAGGTGATTTTTTTTGCTAAAGTTTTTATATTTCCTAAAGCATAAAAATCTAGTAATCGTAAATAATCATAAAAATAGGTAGCAGCACCAGAACCGCCATCTTTTGAAACGGTAAAACAAGTGTGTAAGAAAAATGATAATTTATGTTTTAAGCTAACTTGATTTATGGCATTGTACCACCACCATCCTGCAACTAGGGCACGTTTTCTAGTCTGTCCCTCAAAATCTCTAGGCAATGTTGTTGCGGAGGTCCAAAATCCATCTGGACTTCCTTCAGGAAGAGGGTCGTAAGGTTCTTGAAGTGCGTAGGGAGCGTCAATAGTTAAAGTATCAACAGCTTCAGTTGCAGACATGCTTGTAAATACATCTAGTTGATTTTTAGTGTAATTAAAGGTAGCACGTCTAAGTAAGTGTTTAGCTTTTCTTAAATCTAGGTTACCACTGAGGGGGGTAAGTGATGCCATAGTTTAGTATTTTGTTTAGTTAGTTTTAATATAACATAAAATGGTTTTAAATATTGTTTTCTGTTGGAATAATTATTTTCATAGAATAATATGTAGCCTTTATAAAAACAGTTTTTAATTGAAAATAATAGGTTTTTTGCAATTTCTTACTTTAATCGTTTTGTTTTTTTTTATTTATAAAGCAGTTTAGGTTTATAAGTATATATGTGTAATAAAACACTGCATTTTTAACAACTATCATTAAGTTACATTAGAAACTAACTTATTTTGTTTCCAGTAGATTACAATACCAGTTAATACCATTAATGGTGTTAAGCCATGGGGAATTCTATACACTACTTCATATACATGTTGATGTAAAGATTGCAACGGAAATTCCCAATAAAAGTTAGCTGCAATTCTGGCAATGGCAGTTAATATTCCCCATAAAACCGCATACATCAATGCATATTTTGCGGTGATTGGTACAAAAATTAAAATAGCTAGTAAAAAATCAAGTATTCCTGCAATGTATAAAAAGCTTATAGCAACACTTTCTGTACAGCCAAAAATATTAATAACCATATCTATAAACTTTCCAGGAACAGGATATACACCAAATGCATACAAACCGTGAGATATAAAAGTAATAGCGATTAGTATTTTTAGGGTTAGTACTAGTTTTTTAACTTCAAAGTTATGATGCAAGCTGTATAGCAATAAAAAAGGTAATCCAAATTGAATACTATGCTCAAAAAACTGAGCTATATGATAAAATTTTTCTTTAGCCAATAAAACCGATAAGAATACTAATCCAAGTCCTCCTAAAAAAATGGGTATTTGTACAGCTTTTTTATTATTCTTGGTAATAATGATAGCACAAAAGGCGGCAATAGCATAAAGTATACCGTTAGCTTGAATGCAAGTTTGTATAAAAGCATCTGTTTGTGGACTGGTTACATAGTTAGTCCAAGAAATGTTTAAATATTTTTCTACAAATGGTTTCAGTAAAGATTCATTCCAAAAAAAGGTACGAAACGGAGCATCCCAAAATATGTGTTGCCATGCACGACCAATAAATATTAAAAATACAGAAAGTTTAAGGAGATTAGTTGTTTTCATACGTGCAAAAAACTGTAAAGAATGTTAGATTAAAAAGGATATAAAGTTATGTTTACTTGAACGAATTGTTAAGAACTTTATTTTATAGTTACCATTTTGATTTTTATGAAGTTAATAGGTTTTATTTTTACATTTACATCAAAATTTAAACTAACTAATTCCCCCGAATTATGAAAAACTACTTACTATTAATGTTTGTGCTTATTTTTAGCATGAACATAAATGCAACAACCGACAAGTACCGTTTATCACTACGCGGAAATCCTGCAACTTCTATTGTAATTGGATGGAACCAAGTTTCTGGTTCTAATACAAGAGTGTATTATGGTACTACTGATTATGGAACTAACTATAACAGTTATCCGAACTCTGCAGCACCTAGCAGAACATCATCTTACAAAGGAATGAATAACAATTTTGTAAGATTAACAGGTTTACAACCTAGTACAGCTTACTATTTTGTTATTAGAGATAGCCAAGGAACTAGCAGACGTTTGTGGTTTAAAACAGCACCGAACGACAAAAGCAGGCTTTCTTTTATTGCAGGAGGAGACTCTAGAAATAATCGTACGCCAAGAAGAAACGCTAACTTACTTGTTTCTAAATTAAAACCACATGCTGTTTTATTTGGTGGGGATATGACTGATGATGACACAAATAGCCAATGGCAAACTTGGTTTAATGATTGGCAATTAACAATTGCTGATGACGGAAGAATGTTTCCTATCATTGCAGCAAGAGGTAATCATGAAGGAAGTAATTACAGTATTTATAATTTATTTGACACACCTTCTTCAAGCGTGTATTATGCTATAACTTTTGGAAATAATTTAATAAGAACGTACACGTTAAATACAGAAGTTTCAATTTCTGGTAATCAAACGAGTTGGTTACGTAGTGATTTAAGTGCCAATGCAAATACTACATGGAAAATTGCACAGTACCATAAACCAATGCGTCCGCATGTTTCTTATAAATCTGAAGGAAATAGTCAATACAGTAATTGGGCACAAACTTTTTATGATAATAAAGTTCAGTTAGTGGTAGAATGTGATGCTCACACTGTAAAAACTACTTGGCCTGTTCGTCCGTCATACAGTTCAGGTAGTGATGAGGGTTTTGTTAGAGACAATGCTAACGGAACTGTTTATGTAGGAGAAGGATGTTGGGGTGCTCCTCTTCGTTCTAACAGCGATAATAAAAATTGGACTCGAAACTCAGGAAGTTTTAATCAGTTTAAATGGATTTTTGTTGATGAAAATAAAATTGAAACTCGCACGATTCAAGTAGATAATGCTTCATCTGTTGGAGAGGTTTCTAACAATAACGTATTTCAAATTCCTGCTAACTTAGATATCTGGAATCCTTCTAACGGAAGTGTTGTTACCATCACCAATAGTAATGATAATGGAGATGGAGGAGATACTGGAAGTGGTAGTATTGATATAGCTATTGCTGAGGGAGGCGACGATGTAGAGGAAGATAAAAACGGAACATTGTATGAAAATAGTAGTGATTTAGAGTTGGTTTATGACTCTAGTAATAATAATAGTTTTCAAACCATAGGCTTACGTTTTACTAATGTTACTTTACCTAAAAATGCTACAATTACTAATGCTTATATTCAATTTACAGCAGATGAAAGTAATAGTGCTGCAACAGATTTAGAAATTAGTTTACAAAACAGTGCAAATGCTTCTGCATTTTCTAACAGTAATAACGTATCTAGTAGAGCTACCTTTTCTTCAAAAGTAAGATGGCAACCAGGTTCATGGAGTAGTGGGCAATCTGGAAGTTCACAAAGAACACCTAGTTTAAAAAATATGGTGCAAAGTTTAGTAAATTCTTCTGGATGGAATTCAGGAAATAGCGCTGCTTTTATTATTACAGGAAGAGGTACAAGTGCAAGTAGTACATCTGCAAAAAGGGTAGCAGATTCTTATGAAGGTGGAGCAAGTAAAGCACCTCGTTTAATTGTTAATTATACAACAAATGGTGGAGGTACTTCTGATGATATATGTGACGGTGAAGCAAATTGGCAAAGTGGTGTTACATATTATGCAGGAGATAGAGTAGTGTATAATGGTAATTTATTTGAAAAAACAGTAGATAATTGGGATTTTATAGGTACTTGTGGAAGTTCATCAGCTAAAAGTTCAAAAATTAACTATCCACCAAATACAAAGGCAAACAGTTCTGTAATGTTTCCTAATCCGTTTGTTGAAAATTTAAAAGTAAAAGTAGGAGCTGAGTATTATGGAAAGTTTTTACAATTACAAATTTTAGATACTAACGGAAAAGAGGTGTACACTTCTTATTTTGTATCCAATACTGGAGAAGCAAAGTTATTTAATCCTACCATTGCGTCTGGTATTTACATAGTTACGTTAAAACAAAAAGATAAATTAGTTTTAAAGCAACGCTTAGTAAAACAATAATAAACATAATTAAAATAAAAACCGTCTGATAATTCGGACGGTTTTTTTATGATTTTTTATAAGTAATTTTAATGAATACTTAGTTGAGGTGATTTACTAATCTTTAAAACTTCACCTTTTAAAGGGTTTTGTATTTTTTTAATAACTAAATAGCTAATTCCTCCTACCAATAAAGTACCAACAATTAATGATCCGGTGCTACCTAACATTTCGGCGATAGTTGCAATTAGTTTTTTCAACCAAGCTCTTCTACCAGAAAAATTAATAGTTTTTCCAGCTTCTATATTAGTTGCTGTAATATAAGTTACTACAGATAAAACTGATGCAATAAATAAAATTAGTAATTGCGATGTTACTTGTTTTAAAACAGAATAGTTTTTTAGCTGAACACCTTTTAAATTATTTTTTAAATAAGATCGAATTTCAGTGTAAATACTTTCAGTTAATATAAATTCTTTATCGTTTTTTTTAGCGTCCTTGTAATTAAGTTGTAGGGTATTAGTAGTATCGATTAATACAATTTCTTTAAGTTCTTTGTACGGAATACTTTTAACATTACTTAGGTTGTTGTTCTGAATAAGTTGTTGAATATCTGTGTTTTTAGGTTGTTCGGAAATCCTAAAAGCTTTCTCTGATGCAATTAAATAGGTTTGTGAATTCTCATTTTCATCAATAATCCAATTTTTCATAAGGTAATTTTTTTTCGAATAGTATGTTTTTAATTTTGATTAGCTACTTTTTCTCTTTCAGCAATGCTGTCCACAAAATATTCGTACTTTCTTTTGTCTTCGTAAGACGATTTTTCCATGAAAGCCATTACGTCTTCTAACAATACAGAAAGGTTAAATATATGATTTCTTTTTTTGTTGTTTTTTCTTAATAATATACCAACAATTGAAAAAATGAGACATGTAAAAAATAATGTAATAGCTAAGATTTTAAATACCATGTAAGCTTCTTTTCTTTCATATTCATTATAAAATTCTATTTCTAATGCTTCCATAATAGCGTCTGGAAAAAGAAAACAAATAGCAAGAATTAAAGTAAAAAGAGCAACTCCATAACTTAGTAATACTATTATATTAGAAGAGGCGTTTTTTGAAAGTTTAAGTATATTATTTTGTTTAATTTCATTATAAACCTTGTTATATTTTTTTAGTTTATTTTCAGTTTCTTGAATTTTAAAAAGTTTATACTGCCTGAGTTCTTCATCAATTTTTTGATACATTTTATTGCGTTTTTATATAAAGTTTTTAAATATATAAATATAGTTTCAACTTGTTTATAGTAGTAGGTTAATTTATTGTTTTAGATGAGTTTCTTTATTTATTTTTTGGTATGGTGAAAACAAAAGTACTTCCTTTACCAACTGTAGAGGTTACCCAAATTTTACCCTTATGCAAATCAATAATTTTTTTACAATGCGCTAAACCAATCCCAGTACCTTTATATTCGCTTCTATTATGTAACCTTTTAAAAACATTAAATATTTTCTGAGTATTCTCTTCTGCAATACCAATTCCGTTATCTTCAATACTAAATGTCCAATAGATATCTTCGCTAGCGCTAATTTTAACAATAGGATGTGTATCAGGTTTTTTAAATTTAATTGCGTTACTAATTAAGTTTTGAAAAAGTAAACGTATAGAAGTTTTATAACCTTTAATGGTGGGTAATTGATCAATAATTATAGTGCTGTTAGATTGCTTAATTGCTACCGATAAATCTTGTTGAACTTCTTTTAAAATTTCATTACAATCTATAAATGTCATTTTTTCTTTTTGTCCTAAACTCCCATAGTCTAGTAAATCATTTATTAATTGATTCATACGTTCAGTAGCATCCGTTATAAAACTGAACATTTGTGTAGCATTATCATCGAATGTGTTTTCGTACTTTTTTTGGAGTACATTAACAAAGTTTGAAATGGTAACTAATGGTTGTTTTAAATCGTGTGAAGCAACGTACGCGAATTGTTTTAACTCTTTATTTTTTAACTCAAGTTCATTTTTAGCCTGTTCAAGGTCGGTAACATTCCTTAGCATTATATACACATAATTGTCTATTAAATGATGTATTGAGCATTCATAAGTTCCTTCAGTTAAATGATTGGAATATTCAACCAAACCTAAGTTAACATTTCCGCCTTCTTTTGCTATTCTTTGATAGGTTTTAATAACTAATAGACCGCCTTCATGTTGATAAGCTTCGGGAGCAACCTCTATGATTCTTTTACCAAAAACTTCTTCTTTACTTTTTTGCATTTCATGTAATATGATTTTATTCATAAATACATATTCAATACTTCTGATATCTTCTAAATCGGGTACGTGAAAAATTCCAACGCCAATTGGTAAATCTTCAAAAGCTTTTGTAAAGAGTTCTAGTTTTTTTAGGTTTTCCATTGCAAATCCTATTTTACATATAAATATAGAAAAAGAATTTAGCTAAACACTTGTTAATGTTGTTTTTATTGCTTTTAGTTAAGTTTGCTTTTTAAGTACTGATATTGTTTTTGTGTATTAGGAGTTGATGTTTTAGTTTGTTTGCCATAGTTAATGATGGCACCTGCAAATAGCTCTAATTCACTATTACTTTTGTTTGAGTTTAAATCTATCTGTAAAGAGGTAGGTGTGGATGGAGGAAAAGTGGCAGCTTTTTTAAAAGTAAGTTCAATAATATTTTGTGGTAATTCAATACCTTTTTTGAATGCAATATTTTGAATTTCCATCATTATCTCTTTAGCTTCCTCTTTTTGTGATTTGTCAGTGCAAACAGCTCCGATTGATGAATTGTATTTTGCCGTAATCATTCCAAAGCTTGCAATAAAAATGAATTTTGTCCAAATGGCAACATCAGCATTTTCTTTACATTCAAAATTGATTTTACTTAATTTAAAAAGATCAATTATCCAATTAATATCTGTTGATGGATTTTTAGAGTCTTTACCAAATAACAGTTTGCCAGAATTTCCTTTATGTTCAATTATTCCTTTCTGTTTAATATGAGAAGCAACATATACGCAAGAAGGTAAAATGGTATTTAAAGGGATTTTAGTTCTAATTCTATCATAAATATCTGCACCGTTCATCATTGGTAGTAAAATGGTGTTAGGTGTAATTACGTTAGCCAGTTGTTGACAAACATTTTCTAAATCATATTCTTTTACACAAATAAGAACTAAATCAGGATTTTTTAATTCACTAATTTCAAAAACAATTTCATTAGGATGTGTTGTGTTTTCAGAGTGTTCAGGAGATAGAAGTGTTAAACCGTTTTTAGAAACTTGTTTAAAAGTTTCATTACGAGCCACAAAAGTAATATGATTGTTCATATTTAATTGCTGATTGGCTTGGTTAATTTTAAATCCAAAGTAACCTCCAACGCCGCCTAAGCCAATTATTGCTATATTCTTAGTAGTCATATTTAGTTTTTAATACAAAAATGAGGGGTTTTAGTATTTCTTCTACTTGATAAATGTCAAGAAATTATAAATTGGCAATATCTTTTCTAATTCTGCTCAAAGTACTGTCGGTAATTCCTAAGTAAGAAGCTATTATTTTTAACGGTACATGTTGAAAAATATGAGGTTGTTTTTTAAGTAAGTTGATGTATCTAGTTTCCGCTTTTTTACTAACCGTTTCAATCAATCTATCATTTAATTTATAGTAGTTTATAACAAATAGTAATCTACTAAACTCTCTAAACTCTGGAATATTATGAAAATTCTTCTGAACGTTTTCTAAACTAGTTTGCCAAAAACTACACGCTGTTAAGGTTTCGTATATTTCTGTTGTGGGTTGTTTTTTAAAAAACGACAAGAAATCATTTACAAAACAAGGAGCCGCATAAATATTAGTTGTAACCTCCTCATTATCTTCATTTAAAATGTATGAACGCATGAAGCCTTTTTCCAAAAAATATGTTTGAGTACTGATGCTATTTTCACTTAAAAGAACAGCGTTTTTAGCTAAGTCAAAAGGCTCAAATGTTTTCGTAATTTCTAAAACAACATTTTCGTCAATAGGAAATAAAGAATGAAAATAGTTGTTTAGCTCAGATTTATTTTTGTTCATTATTATTATTAAGTTGTTCGAGTTTATTCATGGTGTTTTCAATAAAGGCTAGTTTATCATTAGCTACCTTTTTTAATATTAATTCTGACTTTTCAGAAACGTCTTCGTTAAACGAGTGCCACCATATATTAATTTCAACAATAACTGGAACTAAAGAAATTCCTTTATTAGTAAGTCTGTATAACACTTTAGATTTACTTTTTGGATGCTCTAATTTTTTTATAATATCATGTTGTTCCAAATGTTTTAGTCTAGCCGCTAAAATATTGGTTGAAATTTTTTCTTCCGATTTCAAAAAATCACCATAAGTACATTCTCCACTAAACATTAAGTCTCTAATGATTAGGAGTGACCATTTATCTCCCCAAATATCTAATGAAGAACTTACAGGGCATGTAGATCTTTTTTTATTAGTATTCATTGTTTTGTTTTTTACTTGTAAAATGCAAGTGAATTTATATATTTACACTTGTGTTTTGCAAGTGAAATTACAATTTAAAATTTATATTATGGAAAAAAGTAAAAAAGATTTAACGAATTATGTTTTAGTTAATGGTTACAAAATTGGGTATCGAAAACAAGGAAATGGAACTCCTATTGTATTAGCAAATAGATTTCGCGGTACCTTAGATACGTGGGATCCATTATTTATAAACCTATTATCTCAAACAAATACAGTAATTACATTTGACTATGTAGGAATAGGGTATTCAGAGGGTGTATTATCAGAAGATCTTTCAATAATAGTTCATCAAATTAAAGCTTTAACTGATGCGTTACAGTTAAATCAATTTCATTTACTAGGATGGTCATATGGAGGTTGGGTTGCTCAGTATTTTATGCATATGTACAATGAAAACGTTTTGAAAACAGTAATTATTGGAAGTAATCCGGTAGGTAAAAATGAAATTCCAATTCAAGCTGAATTTTTTGAGCGAGCTTTAAAGCCTTATAATGACTTTGATGATGAATTGGTTTTGTTTTATAAGCCTACATCAAAACAAAGTAAAAAAGCAGCTTTGATATCTTATCAAAGAATTCAGGAGCAATTAGATGTTTCCAAAATACCTAATACTCAAGAACAGTTTCAAAGATACTTTGCAGCAGCACCAGCTGTAACAGAAGATGTTAAAAATTACAGAAGTAAGTTGATAACAACCAAAACACCAATTTTAGTAATTTCTGGAGATAATGATATTTCATATGCTACAGAAAATTGGTTTCCACTTTTAAATAAAGCAAAAACAATTCAGCATATTATTTTACCAGATTCTGGACATGCTGTTCATTTTCAATATCCTGTTTTGAGTACTAATTACATAAAAGTTTTTTTAATGAATAATTAAATTACTTAGTTATTCTTTTAATAACTTAAAAAGAGTGAATGCATCTGCTTTTGGATTATATCCAAGTTTACTGATGGTTTCTGATAGATCCAAGCGTTTATATAGGTTGTTAGAAATGGCGTTAAATATCTCATATTGTAAACCATCAGTATTAATGCATTTATTTAAAAGTTGATTGCAATCATCGGGGTGTAAATAAGCGCTTAAATCTCGTGCGTTCATTTCAGTAAAGTCTTCAGGAAATTCATAGGCACCAATACGTAAGCAAATAGCAGTTATTCCATTGTTATATGCATGATATGCAGCCAAAGCTTCCCCAAAACATTTAGATACTCCATAAATGTTTTTAGGTTTAACCATCATGTTATTTCGTATTTGTAGGTCAGTAGCATAGCTCTCTATAGTTTGTGCACTACTCGCAAAAATTATTTTTTTACAGTTAGTAGCAACAGCAGCTTTAAATATATTTTGAGTAGTTTTAATATTGGTGTATAAAACGTCTTCAGATTCAGAAATTGGATCTACAATACCTGCCAAATGAATTATAGTATCTATGTTTTTACAAAGTTCTAGACAAGAATTATAATTATTTAAATCGGCATTTTTTACAATTACATTTTCATCATAAAAATTGTTTTGTGTTGATATATCTGCAGCAGTTATTTGATATTTTTGATGGTTGTTTTTAATAAAATGTTGAGCAATTTTACCAAACCCACCAGTAATTAGTATATTTTTCATAGTAGATTAGTAATTAAAATGCACGTACTTTCTTTTTAGAAAAGCCAAAGTTTACACCAGCTAAAGCAATAATATTATTTACCTCATTGAAGTTTTTACCAAAGGTTGCGGTTATGAATACATTGTCGGATAATTTATAGCTTCCAATTGTAGCAATCCTAAAATTATCATTACGGTTAAAAGTGGTATTAAATCTTTGAATATATTCCAGAGATACTGTAAATTTTGAAATATCATAATTAAATCGAGAGCCTAAATCAACAATATCAACCGATTTTTCAGCTCCTTCAAAATTATCACTATTAATATATCTAGTTACTGCAGTAAAATAGAAATCATCACCCTTTGGCCTAAAATTAAAAGAAGTCCAAATGGCCCATCTATTTAAAGAAAGATTGCTGTATGAATTATTAGTTGCACTAGCTCCTATTGCTGCAGCTATATCAATATTAAATAAAGGTTTTTCAATTAAATCTACATATTGTTTTCTTAATGTTTCTATGGTTTCTATAGTTTCTGGATTTGAGAGGTCTGACGAAAGTGCATTTTCTAAGTTAGCCTTTATGGTACTTAACTTTTTTTTGTTTTTTCCATATGATTGAAAAATACGAGTTCTAATTCCACTTGAAATAAAAGTTAAAGTATCTGAGGATACTGTAGCTAATGAAACTCCTAAATGTGAAAAAATTGGACTTTTATTTGTGTACATATCTTCCGCTGATAAATTAGGATGATCTTTTAACCAAAAAGGGGCAAACTCTAATGCGCCACCATTTTGGCCTAAGCCTAATAAATTTAATCCTAAGCCTTGTGGAGTTGTAGGTTTTTCTATCGAGGCTGGAGTTTCATCAAATAAAATTAATCCAGGGGCAGTAGGTGTTTCAAGGTTTGAAAACTCTAAAGTATTTGTTTGTGCAAAGTTTTTAGTTGTGATTGATAGTGTAAAAACTAAACACATTAAAAATTTGAACAAATATTTACCGGTAAAACTTGCTACTCCATTCTCAGGAGCATCACCTCTGTCTATTTTAGAAAATAATTCTTCATTATTTTGGTTAAAAAAAGAGGTGGTTATAACACATCTATTAGTAAATCCATTAACATCTAAAACATTCGTTTCAACTATAATTAATTTATCATTAAGTTCGTTTAATCCTCCTATATAAGTAGGTTCAGTAATATTGCCTTTTGCTAGGGGAGTGTTATTAACAGTTATTATGTTACCACCAATTTGTCCATTTCCTATTTTAACAGCAACATAAATTTCATCATTTTTACTTTTAGCTTTAATTTTTCTAGGGATTGGTGTTAATTCATATTCTTTAATTTCCATAGCAGTTAATTTGTATAGGTTTGATTTTTAGATATAAATATAAGGCTAATATTATTAGTTGATATTAAAAAAGGCTAAATCTTAATTAAGATTTAGCCTTTTTTAATTACTGAAAATGCCCGTTTTAATTTAAAAATTTAGCAGGATTAACATTCGGGATTACAATTAAATAATCGAAACCATTTATTGTTTTTTCTAGTTTTTTACCTACCTGAATGTTATTCTTTTTTATACTTTTTTTAATTTCATTTAACTTGAATACATGCCATTCATCTGATGTTACACTGTTAAAAAAAGGAGATAAATATTGTAGTTCTCCGTTTGTTGTATTAAGCTTTTGGGTTTTCATACCTTTAAAAGGAACACCTTGTATGCCATCTTTTCCTATAATCATAAGGTGTAAAGACTTTTTATAATTCGCTTCAGATATATTAGCTATAAAATTTCCAATATCAAATCCACCCAATAAGCTTTCAGATTTATTCATATGAATAGCACCATACTTGAAAAGGTTTTTTTGCTTTGATATTTTTTGGATATGATTTAAAATGTTATGTTTCATATGTTGAATTCTCAACTGATGACTTTGAGTTGTATATATTTTATGTGATAATAAAATATTATCAATAGCTTTTTTTTCATAATCTGATATCTGTAAAGAATCAAGTTGTTGTAGTTTTTTTATAAAGTCGTTAGTAAAGAAATAGGGACTTCCTTTTCCAGTGATAAAAAGGTCAAAATGCTTTTTTGAGTTAGTAATAATCTCTTTGTAAATTTCTTGAGTTTTATTATGAGTGGTTTTTTGTAATAAATCAAAAGCAATTAGTCGATCAGCAGTTAAGGTAACTTGATCTAAACCAATTATATTGGTCTTGGTTGATACAAATTTTTGTAATAAATCAAATTCTTTTTTCAATGCATAAAACGAAAAACTCGTATTATAGTTGGATATAAAATTTGTTACTTTTTTTACATCTTTATTAAGAAGTTGTTGTTGAATTATCGAAGCAGTATAAGCATCTATTTCACAGAAAAAATTATCAAAATGCACTTCATTACTTATTTGAGAAATAAAAAGAGGAATTTCTTCAAAAAAATGGTCTTCACCAATTAATACATTATCATGTTCTCTTATAGCCGATAGTATATTATTCCATCCATCACCTTTAAATTTATTTTGATGATAATTAAATGTAGTAGTATTATTGTTTATTAATGAAACTAATTCATTTTGTGAAAAAGTATTTGTAATTATTCCAACACAAGCAATTATAGTAAATAGTAATTTCATAAGTTTTTTTAGTATCAAGACGATACAATGCTTTTAATGTTACAATTAATATGCAAAAAAGGGCCACACTACTAACAATGCGACCCTTCTACTAACAATCAAATATTCAACGATACTATAAGATATAGTGTAGTTTACTTGTTTTTAATTACAGATATAAATTCTTCTCGTTGTTTATGGTTTTCAAAGCTTCCTCCATACTCAATAGTTGTAGTGAAGCTATCTTTATCTTTAATTCCTCTAGAGGATACACATAAATGTTTGGCAGTAATCATAACAATTACATCTTCAGTATCCAGTACGTTTTGTAAATCTTTTAAAATTTGAAGTGCTAAACGCTCTTGAACTTGCGGTCTGTGAGCATAATAATCTACTAATCGGTTTATTTTAGACAACCCTATAACCTTATCAGTTGGTATATAGCCTATGTGAGCATGGCCCGTAATAGGTAAAAAATGATGCTCGCAAGATGAGTCTAATGTTATAAACTGCTCAACTAACATTTTTTTATATCCATATTTATTTTCAAATACAGATAGCTTTGGCTTGTTTTTAGGATTTAAACCATAAAACAATTCTTTTACATACATTTTAGCTACTCTGTAAGGAGTTCCAGACAAACTATCATCATTTAAATCTAAGCCCAGTTCTTCCATTATTTTAGTAAAATAATGTTCGATATTTTGGATCTTTTCATCGTCAGATTTGTCAAATGCACCAGCAATTATTGGTGTATCTACACTTGTACCTATATGGTTATCACCAATATTATCTTTATTATGCGCATTCATGACTAGAACAACATTTATTTGTTTGACATTGACAATAACGACTATTATATACATGAAGTCCTACCAAAAGTAAAGCAGGAATGTAGTTTACATATTCATTTACAGCTACCCAATTGTATTTTTCATTAACTATAGTAAGTAGTAATAAGCTCCAACTAAACCATAGTAACTTTTTTATGGCTGAATTGCTACTTTTAGCAGTAGCATAGTATATAGCAATAAATGAAATTGCTAAGAATGCATAATCAATAGTTTTCCACCAATTTGGTGTGTTGGTACTACAACACAAACTAGCATGTGTTATAAAAAGTATAGGTGTAAATACACAATGTAAAAAACATAAAAAGCTAGCTAAAGCTCCAAATGTATCAGGTTTGTGTAATGTTAGTTTCATGTAATTAAATATTATAGCAACTTAGTTGCAAATATAATTATTAAATTTGTAATTGCAACAAAGTTGTGATTTATATTATGGGAATTCAGAGAAAAACAAAATCATTAGCTTTAATTTTAAATGAATTTGAGCAAAAACAGGGAGCAATTTCAGTTACAGAACTTATTAAGAAGTTAGGTGATGAAATGAACAAAACCACAATTTACAGAGTTTTAGAACGTTTAGAAGATGATGGTGTAGTACATTCTTTTATAGGAGAAAGCGGAATTAAATGGTATGCAAAATGTAATAATTGCACACATCATGCTCATAAAGATGTTCATCCGCATTTTCAGTGTGTAAGGTGCGGAAATACAAATTGTCTTGAGGTGAATTATAAATTTCCTGAAATTGATGGATATAAAATAGAAACAGTAAATTTATTACTTATAGGTACTTGTAAGGACTGTTTGTAATATTTTTAAGTTTAACTATGCTGTTTACGAAATTGTTTTGGTGTTGTGTTTTCATGCTTTTTAAATGCTGCAGAAAAATGAGTAGCATTTTTATATCCAACTAAATCAGCAATTTCGTAAATAGGCTTATCTGTATACATTAATAGTTTTTTAGATGCTTTCATTCTTTCAGATACAGCATATTCAAATACAGTACAACCAAATATCTTTTTGAATTCCTTTTTTAATATGGTTTCATTCATAAAAACCTTTTTAGATAAATCTTTGATTGAAAACTGTGTGTTTAAATTTTTGTTAATTAGTTCTTTAACTTCATGAGTCTTTTTTAATATTGTATTGCTTTTAACACTGTTTTGTGATCTGTTTAATAACTTGGTAGATAATAATTCTAAAATTTTAGATTCTAAATACAATCTTTTTAAAAGTCCCTTTTTATCATTGCTCACTATATTGTTTATAATTTCAATAGCACTCAAGTCTAAATATTGAATATAATTGTTTTCAAACTCATGTATTGAAAATTTATCGGTAATAGGGAGTAATAAATCTAACTGATGTTTTTTAATAAACTCATGACTAAGTTTGATAACAACCTCGTTTATTAATTGATCTTTGGCATATTCAACGGATCCATGAACTTCTTTAACAAAAGATATATATCCTTCGTTTTTTTCTTGTATTAAATGAATACTTTCTTTAGGTACATTAATCTCTTTAACACCATTAAATAAAGATGAGAATATTAATGCATCTGTTGTTTGTTTACCTCTAAACCGAATGTTCTTATCTAAATTTATTTGAATATGTTTTATAAAAATCCCTTTAAACTCAAGAATAATTACTTCGCCAACACCAAAATTTTGCTTAACACTATATGTTTTCTCAATTAAGCCACAGTGTTCGTTTTTATGTTGTAAAGTAAGTATTTGTTCAAAACCTATTTCTATAGATTTTGATATAATAATTTCATGAGTATGCATGGATAACGTCTTTTTTAAGTCTACTTACGTCTTTTTATCAATGAAATAGCATTTATTTTTACATTACTTAAATATTGTCACTTCTTTTATTTAAAATAATTCTAAATAAGTTTGCGATTTTGTTTTTAGATGATACATTTGCCGACAAATGTAATATTTAATCAGTCTAAATAAAAATAAAATGAAACAAACTATACTATTCGTTTTTATCTTTATTGCTAACCTTGTTCAAGCACAAATTTCAGGTTTGGTAACAGATAGTAATTTAGAGCCCTTGGTAGGGGTGAGCGTGGTAATTAAAAACACTACTACAGGTGTTTCAACAGATGTAAACGGGGCTTTTACACTTACTAATGTTAAAGAAAATCAAGTTTTAGTATTTTCTTATGTTGGATTTAAATCTAAAGAAGTAAGAGTATCAGCATCAAAACAACAACTTAATATAGTTTTATATGAAGGAAATGAACTGTTAGAAGAAATTGTTGTGGGTACTCGACAAAACAAATTTTCAAGAAAAAAATCTGCTTACGTAGCGAAACTACCACTTAAAAATATTGAAAATGCTCAAGTGTACAATACCGTAACGGAAGAGCTTTTAATTTCACAAAACGTAAACTCTTTTCAAGATGCTTTAAAAAATGTAACAGGTGTTGATAAGTTATGGCAATCTACAGGTAGAGCAGGTGATGGTGCAGGTTATTATTCTTTAAGAGGTTTTGCTACCCAACCACAATTAGTAAACGGAATGCCAGGCGTTACTAACGGTTTTATTAATCCTTTTAATGTAGAGAGAGTAGAGGTTATTAAAGGCCCTTCTGCAACTTTATTTGGAAGTACTGTTACTTCATATGGTGGCTTAATTAATATTGTTACTAAAAAACCTAAGAAAGGTACAACAGGAAATATTTCGTTAGGTGGTGGATCGTTCAACTTTAAAAAAATGGTACTTGATGTAAATACTACTAGTGAATCTGAAAAGTTTTCATTACGTTTTAATGCAGGTTTCCAGTCAGAAGATAGTTTTCAAGATGCTGGATTTAATGAGTCTGTTTTTATGGCTCCGTCTATCACATATCAAGTAAATGATAGGTTAACATTTAATGTAAGTTATGAGTTATCTGCAACAGAGCAAACCAACCCTGTTTTTTTATTTTTTAACAGATATGGACCTTTAGCATTTAATACGGTTGATGAGTTGAATTATAACTATGATAAATCGTTAACCAATAATTCAGTATCAATCAAAAATCCTACGCAAAATTTACGTGCTGAAGCTGTTTATAAAGTTTCAGATAATATTAATTCACAAACTATTTTTTCTACGGGTAACGCCAAGTCTAGCGGTTACTATTCTTACTTATGGAATTTTGCAGATTATTCTGGAGCAACTCCTGTTGGAACACCTTATTTTCAAATATTTGCTCAGAAAACAAGTGCAGAGACGAATTCATTAGATGTTCAGCAAAACTTTACTGGAGATTTAAAAATAGGAAATATACGTAATAGGTTTTTAGTTGGTTTTGATTATTTACAAACACAAAGTATAGATCAAAGTTCTGGTTACGCATATATTAATACGTTAACAGCTCAAGGTGATATTTTAGATGGTGTTACAGCAACTTCAGGAGTAATAGACGCAGCAACAAGCTCATTAAGTAATTCAAATACCAATGTAAACCAAAATATATTTAGTGTATATGCATCTGATGTTGTAAATATTTTGCCAGAATTGTCTGTTATGGCAGGAATTAGGTATGATAGATTCAATTATAAAGGAGATAAAAATGACTCATCTGACGATCTTACAACTTATGTAAAAGAAACCTTTTCGCCAAAAATAGGGATTGTTTACCAACCAATTATTGACAAATTATCGGTTTTTGCAAACTATCAAAACGGGTTTAGTTATGTAAATCCGGAATTAACAGCAGATCCTTCAAACCCATCTGTACCTGTTTTATTATCTTTTGATTTAGAAAATGCAGATCAATATGAAGGAGGAGTAAAAACTAATATATTTAATAATAAACTAGAAGCTACTTTAAGCTATTACAATATTACGGTTGATAATAAAGTAACAGGATTTGGCCCAACAAAACAACAAGATGGAAAAATTAACAGTCAAGGAGTTGAGTTAGATGTTAATGCATATCCAATAAATGGTTTAAATGTTCGTGGAGGAATTGCTTATAATGATTCTGAAGTATTAGCATCACCCTCACAGCCATTTTTAGTTGGAAGAAGATTTGGAGAAGCTGGAGCGGAAATAACTTATAACTTTTTTGCAGATTATAGATTTACCACTGGAATCGTTAAAAACTTAGGAGGTACTTTTGGATTTAATGGTGCATCAGATTATAATGCTATGGAAGGTTATCCGTATGTAGGAGAGTTTACAATACCAGCGTACACTATTTTTAATGCAGGTGTTTATTATGATCATGCAAAGTTTAGAGTAGGTATTAATGTAAACAATTTTACAGACGAACAATATTATAAAGGATGGAGTACTTTAACGCCACAAATGCCAAGAGCGTTTTATGGTAATTTAACGTACAAGTTTTAATTAGTTTTTGTTATTAAATAAATGCTCCTAGTTGTTTAGGAGCATTTGTAAATTGAAAAAAGCGTTACATAGGTAACGCTTTTTTTAGTATTATAAACTATCTACAAATTCTTTAAAAACTTGTTTATGTAATGTTAAATCAAGCTTAGGTGATAAAGAAGCACGAACAATATAGTCTTTATCTCCTTCTTTAGTGGTACCTTGTGTTGAGGTAGCAGGAATAGTCCAATAACAACCTTTCAATTGCCCATAACTAACACAAAACTTACTTTCATTAGGTATAGTGCCAATCATTAAGTTAATTAATTTTAGATTTAATGCACGTTTGTAAGTTTCTCTTTCTTCTTCAGTATCACCTTTGGTTGGGAGATCTAATGAAAATACTGATGGTGTAAAGCCTTGAGATGCTAATTCTTCAGAAACAAAATTAATTTTTGCATCAGGTAATACTTCTTCTATATATGAAACAAAAGCTCTGGTATTTTTATATGCATCAGCTATACGCTGATTCATACTTGGCAATTGTTCTGATAAAATTTGATATTGCAATGGAGTAGCTTCGTTATCACAAATATGTAAATGAGTCGCTATTTTTGTAAGTATTTCGGTAGTTATGGTATTACCTACACAATATCCAGCTGTACATCTACCTCCACTCGGAAACTTTGATCCGCTTGCAAATGATATGGTTTTAATGTCAGCTAAAATATCATTTTCTCCTAAAAATTGAACATTAGGACAAAATGTTTGATCTAAAATAAATACAGGAGCTACGGCTTTTGTTCCGTTTGGTGTTAGTCTTTCTTTACTTAATGCTTCTTGTAAGTCTTTTAAATTAGGAACTTCAACACGAGGGTTGGTTGGTATTTCAGCGATAATATATGGTATAGCATCTTGTTCCGCAATAGTATTTAACACTCGGTGAATACTTTGTACCATATCATTATCACCATCAACGGGTAAATCTACAATATCAACATGATCTAAACATGCAGCAACGCGTCTAGCCTGATCGTTAGTTCCACCGTAACAGTTAGGAGGAACCACTATTTTAACAGCTTTGTCAGGGTAATTGTCTTGGGCATCTTGAAGTAAGCCCATCATTATGGCATATTGAATTGATAAACCGCTTGAGGCAACTAATGGTAAATTAGTAGTGCCTGTTACTTCTTTAATGGTATTAAAAACCGTTTGTTTAGCAGTATCTATGTTCACAGCCTCTTGCTTAATATCAGCATTAGCTACCAATGCATCTAAAGCAATTACACAATTGGCAGGGGTCATAGCAATGGTTTCTCTCCTTCTTACATGTTGTATCGCACCAACATAATCTTTATTTTGCATACCGTTAACAAACAGTATACTTCCTAAAGTACCATGAATATTTACTAAAAAATCTACTGTGTTAGGTATGCTAGTAATACCTAATTCTTTAGTGTTTTGTACTAAAATTGTACTTCCTTTAAAAGGCGGGATGGTTGAAATATCATCAATTTTTTCAATAGAAAAGTCGTACCCATAAACGCGTTTTACAACATCAACGTTAAAATTATTTGGAAGTGCATCAGTGTAAATAATTCGGGTTTCTTTTTTATCAAATAAGTTTTTACGTAAAACTGCTAAAATTGGTGCAGTATTAGAGTCAAAACTAATAATGTTTTCTGAAGCTAAATGGTTTAGTTTTCCTAAAGCCCATTCTAAAATACAAGACAAAGGATGCCCTAATCTAATATAATCATAAGCTGTATGTAGTTGGCTTAAAGCTTCAGTTTTGGTATTGTTGGTAGAAAATAAGTCTTCAAACTCATTTAAAAACTGCACTTTAGCTAAAGATTCGTTATAAATATCTAGTCTGTGAGTTGTTAAATTTACCCAGTCTTGTGGTTTGTTCTCTAAAACACTTTGTAGGTAATTTATTATATTTTTTTGCATGAAAGTCAATGTTTTAAAAGTTATGTAGACCTTGTAAACTTGTCGTAAAAAGGTGGAAACTTTTACAGTTTAAATGTTTAAAAAAACAAAATTACAGGTTTTGATTTTATTGTACGTAATTATTACTTTTTATTCTGTTTAGAATTAAATAGAAAAACACTAAACAAAGGAAAATAGATTTTAGACCGTTTTAAAACCAAAAAATAATAGTATTTTAGCTGTTAAAATCTAAAATTACTTAATCTATTATTCAAATTCATAGTTATTTATTTAATTAAATAATGATGAATTATATTAAATTATGGCGAAATCTAAACAAGTTGAGAATGATCTAGAAAAAATAGATCATAATAAACAAATTGATTTTCATGTTGTAGGTATTGGTGCCTCTGCTGGTGGCTTGGAAGCGTTAAAAGTATTTTTTGACAATGTACCGGCTGATTTTAACCATGCTTTAGTGATTATTCAGCATTTGTCGCCAGACTATAAAAGTTTGATGGCAGAGTTGCTATCAAGAAATACAGATTTGCCAATCCAAGAAGCAGAGGATGGAATGAAAGTACTTCCTGGTCATGTGTACTTAATACCCGCTAAAAAAAATATGACTTTTGTAGCTGGTAAATTACAACTTACAGATAAGCCGTTAGGTAGTGGATTAAACTTACCAATAGATATCTTTTTTAAGTCTTTAGCAGAAAATCAAGGTAAAAAAGCTATCGGAATTGTATTATCTGGTACTGGTTCAGATGGAACTCGAGGAATTAGAGCTATTAAAGAGTTAGGAGGAATGGTAATGGTGCAAAACCCTCAAGATGCCAAATTTGATGGGATGCCAAATAGTGCCATAGCAACAGGTTTGGTAGACTACATTTTGCCTACTTCTGATATTCCTGTTGAATTGTTAAATTTTATCAATCATCCCAAATCAAATGCAGACGAGGAAGAAGAGAGAAAGTTTTTAATTGATAAAGATTTCAATAGGGTATTAGCCTTTGTACATAAAAAAACGGGTATTGATTTTTCTAGTTACAAACCTCCTACGTTAATTAGAAGAATTATCCGAAGAATGAGTGTAAATCAAGTTGATACAATCGCTCATTATTTAAATTACCTATATGAAAATAATGAAGAAGCCGAGATTTTATACAGAGAGTTTTTAATTGGTGTTACTAAGTTTTTTAGAGATAATGATGCTTTCAAGTATATTAATGAGAATGTAATACCAGAAATATTTAAATCCAAAAAAGTAGATGAGCCAGTTAAAGTATGGAGTGTAGGATGCTCCACTGGTGAAGAGGCTTACTCTTTAGCTATTTTGATTCATGAATACATGGAGAAAAATGCAATTAACAAAGAGGTAAAAGTATTTGCTACAGATCTAGATTTGGGTGCCATTCAAAAAGCCAATAAAGGAATTTTTTCAGAAAGTATTATTGCTGATTTATCTGCTTCAAGAATAAAAAAGTATTTTCTTAAAAAAGATGAAGTATATCACATTTCACCTGAAATAAGAAGAATGATTATTTTTTCACAGCACAATGCAGCACAAGATCCGCCGTTCACAAAAATGGACTTGATAACCTGCAGAAATTTATTGATATACTTACAGCCACAATTACAACAAAAACTACTCTCAAACCTTCACTATGCAACTTCGGTTAATAAATTTTTGTTTTTAGGGCCGAGTGAAACTATTGGTAATTTAAATCAATCATTTGCTGTTTTGTCACGAAAATGGAAGGTTTTTAAAAACTTAGAACCTGCTCGTTTTGTAGATTTATATAATTACAATAGAAACAATACTCAGTTTTCTTCCTTAAGTTTACCAATCAAAAATCAAAGTCAACCTAGGATAGAGCATATATTATCAGAAACTTTATCTGAAGTTTTGTTGGAAGAATTTGGAGCAGCAAGTGCTTATGTTGATGATAATTTTGAATTGATAAGTGCCGATGGAAACTTTAAACAATATTTACAATTACCAAATAAAAGATTTAGGTCTTTTAACATTTTAAAAATGTTACCATCTCATATTTCAATAGCGCTAAGCACAGCTATTCGAAAAGTTGAAAAAACAGGAAAGAAGGTTGTTTACAGAAATGTTTCTACAGATAATGCTTTAAATGGCGATATTATTAATATATCAATATCACCAGTTAAAATTAAATCATCCTACAGAAAGATTTTTTTAATTTTATTTACTAAAGAACTTAAAAGTTTAGATAGTGTTGTTGACAATACTAATGTTATTGAAAATGCTCACAAAACGTTCAACATAGAGCGAGAGCGTTTAATGTCACTGGAGCAAGAATTAGTAGATACAAAAGCTAATTTACAAGCCATGATTGAAGAGGTAGAAACCTCTAACGAAGAGTTACAAGCTACTAATGAAGAGCTGTTAGCATCTAATGAAGAGTTACAAAGTACCAATGAAGAGTTGCAAAGTGTTAATGAAGAGTTGTACACCGTAAATTCAGAGCATCAAGAAAAAATGGAAGAATTAGCGTTATTAAATGATGATCTAGAAAATTTAATTAATAGTATAGATATTGGTGTGATTTTTTTAGATAATCATTTAAAAATTAGAAAATTTTCTCCATCGGTTAAACAATTTTTTAATATTATTCATAGTGATATTGGTAGGCCAATAACCCATTTTAAGTCTACTTTAGGAGAAGTTAATCAAGAAGAGTTGATTGATAAAATCATCTATGTAATTAGAGAGCAAGAAACTTTACAGAAAGAAGTTCAAATTAATGATAGTAAATGGTATTTAAAAAGAATACATCCTTTTAAAAGTGCTAAAACTATAAATGAAGGAGTTGTAATCTCTTTTGTAGACATTACACATTTAAAAGAATTAGAACTGGAGTTAAATAAAAGTAATAAGTTTTTTAAGAAAATATCTAACATTGTGCCAGGAATCATTTATATTTTAAATCATGAAACAATGTCTAATGAATATGTAAGTGACGGGCTTTATTCTGTTTTAGGATATTCTGCAAAAGAAATACAGTCGTTGGGAGGAGACTTGATTGATACATTAATCCATCCTGATGATCTTGAAAAGGTGATGAAACATCATGAAAAAGTTGCTAATTCTGATAAAAAAGATGTTTTAGATTTAGAATATAGGGTGAAGCATAAAGATGGAACATATCGTTGGTTACTGACTAAAGATACCATATTTGAAACTGTACCTGATACTAAAAAAATTAAACAAATTGGAGTTGCTACAGACATTACTAGAATAAAAGAGGCGGAAGATAAAATTAATAAAGCTAACTATGTGTATAATACCATTATTGAGGGAGCAATGGCAGGTTATTGGGATTGGAATATTCCTGATAATACTGAGTTTATGAGTCCTACCTTCAAAAAAATGTTTGGCTATGAAGATCATGAAGTGCCAAATACACCAAATTGGTGGCAAGAGCACATACATCCAGATGATTTGCCATTAGTACTGGAAAGCTTCAATAAGCATGTTGAAACTAAAGGGGAGTTTCCGTATGATAATGAAGTGCGATATTTTCATAAAGATGGTTCTATTGTTTGGGTGTATTGCAGAGGAAAGGTTATAGAATGGGGAGAAGATGGTAAGCCTGTAAGAATGGTTGGGACGCACGTTGACATTACATCTATTAAAGAAATGGTTAATGAACTAGAGCAATTTGCATATATAACAACACATGATATTAAATCACCAATTACTAATATAGATAATTATTTAAGTTTACTGAGAAAAGACGATGATATTACAAAAGAAAGGTCACAGCAAGCTTTATATTGGATAGAGCAATCTATTGAACAAGCCAAACAAACTATAAATGATTTAATTTTAGTAGTAAAAGCCAAAAAAGAAATAAACATAACAAAAGAAGATGTAAATTTAGCAGAGGTTTACGAGTATGTTAAACAAGGGTTGTTATCAGAAATACAAAACAGTCAGGCCAGTATAATTTCAGATTTCAGCCAAGCTAATACAGTTAGTTTTAATAAGTCTAAAGCAATTAGTGTTGTGCAAAACCTTTTAAGTAATGCTTTAAAATATAGAGATGACAACCGTAAATTAAAAATAGAAGTAACTACTACTATAGAAAATAATTATATCTGTTTACATGTTAAGGATAATGGTTCAGGAATAAACCTAGAAAGAGATAAAGATAAAGTATTTGGTCTATTCAAAAGAGCGCATAGTAATATTTCAGGTAACGGTGTTGGTCTGTATTTAACCAAACAGTCCATAGAAAATATGGGTGGTAAAATAGAAGTGGAGAGTGAAGTAGGAGTAGGAACAATATTTAAAGTATATTTTATGAATTAGTAATTGATTTTAAATCAAAAAAATAATGGGGAAGCTAAATTGTATATTATTAGTAGATGATGATAGAGCTACTAATTTTTTTCACAAAATGGTTATTGAAGACTTAAAGGTATGTAATCATGTTCAGATTTGTACTGATGGCAGAGATGCGCTTGATTATTTAACCAACCAAGGAGATTATAGCAAAAATAAAAACTATCCGAAACCAGAGCTTATTTTTTTAGATATTAACATGCCAGGTTTAAATGGTTTTGATTTTTTAGAAGAGTATAAAGATTTACCCAGCGATTTAAAAGATAGCAAAATAATTATCATGTTATCCACATCATTAATAGAGGATGATCGCCTAAGAGCAGAATCCTACAAAGAAGTTAGTGAGTTTAAAAATAAACCACTCACAGAAAAATATATTACAGATATTATAATTAAGTATTTTAAAACTTAAATAAATAAAGCTTTGATAGTAATATGTCAAAGCTTTTTTTGTTAACGTACTTTTACTAATGAATTTTTAAAGATTCTGTTAATTTTTGTTAATTAATTTGTATTTTCACAACCTAGATAAAGTATATAAAGTTTTTGTATCCCCGGTCCCTTTCAATACAAATACTTCTTTTTCTAAATATTTTATTAATAGTATATACACGTTTAATTGTGACTTTGTTCATTTTAAAACGTGTCTAAACAAATGTAAAAAGACAAGCATGTTTTTGTTAAAGTAAATTTACAAAATTATGTTTATAACAAATATCAACAATAACTAACCCCAACTTTATGAGAAAGAAATACTCTCAAATTGTTAAGCTGAAAAAAGAATACGCACTGTTATTTTTTTTTAGTTTATTTACTGCAATTTCTACTTATGGTCAAACATGTACCATTAACGCAGGAGATTTAAACTTCACAATATGTGAAGGCTCACCTTTTAATTTTACCGGACAGGCATTATCACCACCAAATCAAACTACTTGGACTCAAATTAATGGCCCATCTGTAGTAATAGAGGATGTAAATGATCCTCAATCAGCAGTTTTTGGGATGGTTGGAGGAAATATTTACGAGTTTAGGTTTTCTGCCAATTGTACCACAGATACACAAATAGTAACAGTAAATGTTCAACCAATCACCCAAGCGCAAGCAAGTGATGATATTGAGTATTGTCCAGATAACTCTGGAAATGTTTCTGTTACAGGTAATTCTCCTCAAAACGGTGGAGAAACAGGAAGATGGATTATTGTAGGTGCAAATGATGCAGGTGTAAGTATAGATTTTCCAAACTCAGAAACAACTACCTTAACATTAAATTCAAATAACTGTGGAACAACAACTATTGCTTGGTTTATAGAAGGCCCAGAATACGCACCAGGTTTACGTTGTACAAGCCAAGATGAAGTAGTAATTACTAACTACGGAGGAGTACAACCAGTAAACGCAGGTACAGATCAAACACTAGATAATTGTTATACAACTACAACATCAACTAGTTTAAACGCTACTTTTGGTGGCTGTAGTTTAAATGGACAACAGGGAGTTTGGAGTTTTGTGTCAGGTCCAAATATTCCAACTTTTGGAGATGTAAATGCTTCAGATAGTTCTTTATCAGGTTTAATAGAAGGAACCTACGTACTTCGTTGGAGCGTTGGAGGACCTTGTGCCGATGCAGAAGATGAAGTGACAATAACTGTTCCTGCAGCTACGCAAGACGTAACAGATGTATCTGGAAGTAGAGTAGAATATAATCTATGTGATTCTATTTCAGAAATTACATTACAAGGTGATCAACCTCAGTTTGCAGGGGAAACAGTAACATGGACCATGATAAGTGGTACTGGGGCTGTTATTCAAAGTCCTAATAGTCCATCTACGTTAGTAACAAATTTATCATCAGCAAATGATCCGTATATATTTAGATATACATTAACAAATTCTAACACAGGTTGTAGTACCTTTAGAGATTACAGAGTTAGGTTTAGAGGTTCATCTAGAACGATTAGTGCCAATAATGGAGATGATATTTTTGGAGCATGTGGTCAAACAGATTTTAGTATACCAATCACAACAACGGGCTCTGGTTCTAATAGGTATAGAATAGCAAGTGGACCTTCAGATTCCCCTTTGGCTCCTTTTCCAACAAGTTATTCTTCTGTAGGTAATAATTTAAATATAAGTTTATTGGAAGAAGGAACTTATGTGTTAGAGTTTGTAAGATCAGAAGGCGGACAATTACCAACAGGATGTTCAGATGGTTTTGATTCTATAAATATAACTGTTTCAGCAAACACTAATCAACCAAATGCAGGGGTTGATTTCAGTTTATCATGTGGGGATACAACTACAAGTTTAGTAGGTAACGTTCCAACAGCAGGAACACCTTATTGGAGTCAAATAAGTGGGCCTAATACGGTATCATTTGTAGACCCTTATCAAGTATCTGCTACAGTAAATGGTTTAGTGCCTGGAGAATATGTTTTTCAATATGATATTCAAGGAGGTGGATCAGCATGTGCAACCTCTCCAGATACGGTTTCTGTATTTGTAAATGGAAGTAGTTTAACTACATCAGCAACAGGTCCAGATCAGTCAGTTTGTAATAATGCACCTGCTTACATGGCAGCAAATCAGCCAGCTGATGGAGAAATTGGTACTTGGACTGAAGATCCTGGGAATCCTAACCCTGTTACTTTTTCTGATATTAATGATCCTAATGCTGTTATTACAGGTTTAACAGCACCCTCATCTTCATATATATTTACTTGGACAATAAATTATGTTAGTCCAGGCCCATCTGGATGTACTGCAGCTACTCCAGATAATATTACAGTAACCACTACAGCAACACCGTCACAAACAGTTGCTAACGCAGGCCCAGATACATGTTACCCATCTGGTACTACAATATTCAATTTATCAGGAAATTCAACTGTTGCAGGTGAAACAGGTACATGGACGGTTTCGCCAAGTGCTGGAGTAATTTTTACTAATGCAAACGATCCTAATACTCAGGTAACTGTTCCTAGTGACAATACATATACGTTCACATGGACAATTGATGATAACTCAGCTACATGTTTACCAACTACAGATGATGTTGAAATAACTATTGCTGATAATGCTTCAGCTAATGCAGGTCCAGATCAAACTCAATGTGCAAGTTCAGTGAGCATGGCCGCCTCTGGGTCAGCTGGTGGAACTGGAACTTGGACTTATGTTTCAGGTCCTGGAGGTTTTAGCTTTTCAGATATTAATGATCCATCAGCAGTTGTAAGTTTTACATCTAATGGAGTTTATGTTTTTGAGTGGACTGTTGAAGCAGGGTGCTCTTCAGATAGTGATCAAGTTACTATTGAGGTTGGTATCCCTCCAACTACAGCTAACGCAGGTCCAGATCAAGATATATGTAATGCAACGAATGTTGTTATGGGAGCAAATAGTTTTAACACTAATTCAGAAATAGGTTCATGGTCTATTTTATCTGGCGCACCCAACACACCTAATATTGTTGACCCTAGTAACCCAAGTACAAATATTACTGGTTTAACAACGGGTACTTATACTTTTAGATGGACAATTACTAGTTTAGGTAATCCATTGTGTTCAGAGTCCTTTGATGATGTAGTTATCGAAGTATATGCTCCAGCAACAGCAGGATCAGATCAAAACTTATGTGACGTAACTAGTATTCAGCTTCAAGCTACTGAAAATTCAACGGGTACTTGGACTCAAATTTCAGGACCAGCCGGTGCGGTGATATCTCAATCACCAGCAAACGGACCAACTGCTAATGTAGATATTTCAACCAGTGGAGTAGGAACGTATGAGTTTCAATATACAACAGATGATTACACTTTTGCATCTGGAGGCACATGTATAGGGAATTCAGACACCGTTCAGATTGTAGTTAGTGGGACGCCGAGTTATGATCCAGATGCAGGTGCTGACCAAGATGTATGTAATGCAGATTCAACTACAGTAGTAATGAATGGTAATACACCTCCAGCAGATGGCACAACTGCTGAATGGGTATTAACTTTAGCTCCTTCAGGAAACTCAGCAGTTATAACAAATCCAAATTCTGAGAATACAACAATTACTGGGTTGTCAACTCCGGGGATTTATATTTTCGAATGGACTTTTAGTAATGGTAATTGTGTAAAGTTGGCAGATGTTGTAAGAATTGAAGTTTTTGAAGCTCCTTCACCAGTAAATGCTGGTGCAGATCAAACAGCTGCATGTCAACTAGATTTTTTAACAAATGCAACAGCTCCAACGCACGGTGTTGGTGTTTGGTCAATAACAAGTGCACCTGTAGGTGCATCAACAACCATTGATAATCCAAACAATCCTCAAACTAGTTTATCTAACATAGAGGTAGGGACCTATGAGTTAACATGGACGGTTAGTAATGGACCATTTGCAGGAGGATCTTTATGTGCTCCACAATCAGATACCGTTTCTATAACATTTAATGATGTTCCTCCAACAGAAGCCTATGCTGGTCCTGATCAGTTATTATGTGACGCCTCGGACACTAGGCTTCAAGCCACACCTGTAAGTTCAGGAGTAGGAACATGGACTTTAGTATCTACTACAAGCGGAACTACCCCAGTTATTACAGCTCCAAATAATCCAAATTCTTTAATTTTAGATTTAACACCAGGTATCCATGAATTTATGTGGACAACTACAACTACAAATAATGATGGTTGTTCTTTTAGTGACAATGTTGTGGTTGAAGTTGTAAGTGATCCTATCACTGCAGAAGCAGGTCCAGATCAAACAATAGCAGAATTTGAAAACTTAGTTTTAGGGGCTACTCCAGCAACTGTTGGAAGTAGTGTTTGGAGCCAGGTATCGGGTCCATCTACAGTCGGGTTTACCAATCAAAATGATCCGAATACAACAGTTACCGGAACAACTGTTGGATCTTATATTTTCGAATGGACAGTTTCAAACGGAACATGTCCACCTGTATCAGACCAGGTTACTATTAATATTTTACCACACGCGGATTTAGAATTAACAAAATCATTTTCACCTGCAACTATTACTGTTGGCGATACTGTTACATTCTCTGTATCCATTTTTAATAATAACACAAGTTCAACAAATTCTAATGCATCAGGGGTTAGTGTTGTAGACATTTTACCAATTGGCTACACTTTAGTACCGGCTTCTGTTAGTAATGGAGGTTCTTATGACTCAGGAAGTAATAAAATTTCATGGTCTGGTTTATCAATTGCCAATGGAGCTACTTTAACCCTAACGTATCAAGTAATTGTAAATGCCCCAACAGGTGCGGCAAATGAGTATGTAAATAATGCAGCGATAACAGGCA